>DAOSMQ010000018.1:0-12385 GCA_035372725.1 Promineifilum sp. (SeqCode) | reverse complement strand
ATCTACGACGTGCGCGAGATCATCGCCCGGCTGGTGGACGGCTCGCGCCTAACCGAGTTCAAAGCCCGCTATGGCCCGACCGTCGTCTGCGGCTTCGCCCACATCCTGGGCATCCCCGTCGGCATCGTTGCCAACAACGGCCTGCTGTTCAGCGAATCGTCCCTCAAGGCGACCCACTTCATCCAGCTCTGCGGCCAGCGGGGCACGCCACTGCTGTTCATGCAGAATATCGCCGGCTTTATGGTCGGCCGGCAATACGAGAACGAAGGCATCGCCAAGCACGGGGCCAAGATGGTCATGGCCGTCAGCAACGTCAACGTGCCGCGCATCACCCTGCTCCACGGCGTCAGCCACGGCGCGGGCAACTATGGCATGAGCGGCCGGGCCTATGACCCGCGCTTTCTCTTCTCCTGGCCCAATAGCCGCATCAGTGTCATGAGCGGCGACGCCGCGGCGGACACGCTCTGGACGGTGGGCAAGAGGCAGGTCTTCCACCAGATGGACGAGCCAACCGACAGCGAGATCGCTGCCGCCGAGGAGAAGTTCAAGCGCCCCATCCTCGAACAGTACGCTCGCGAGAGCAGCCCCTACTACGCCACGGCGCGCCTGTGGGACGACGGCATTCTCGACCCGGTGAAGACCCGCGCGGCGTTGGCGCTGGCCTACGCCGCTACGGCTCACGCGCCCTTGCCGCCCGGCGGCTATGGCACCTTCCGCATGTAGGGTAGGTATTGCACCCATGCCACTTTTGCGCTTGCCCACCCACGACCGCCTGGCCTATATCGACACCGGCCCGACCGGCGGCTCGCCGCTGTTGCTCATCCACGGCTTCACCGGCACGGCCACGGCCGACCTGGGCAACCTGATCGCCGAGTTCGCCCCTGCCCATCGCCTCCTTGCCCCGGACTTGCGCGGCTATGGTCAGAGCCGCCCGCCCAACCGCGACTTCCCGCCCGACTTCTACGAACGCGACGCCGTCGACATGGCCGCGCTGCTCGACGCGGTGCAACCTGGCCCGGTCGTCGTCCTCGGCTTCAGCGACGGAGCCGAGGTGGCGTTGCTGTTGGCCGCGGCGCGGCCCGATCTGGTGCGCGGCGTGGTCGCCTGGGGGGTCTCTGGCGTCATCTCGCCGGAGGAACTGGCCGGGGTAGCCAAGTGGCTGCCCGCCACCGCCTGGGGGCCGGAGCGAGAGCAGTGGAAGCAGCAGATCATCACTCGCCACGGCGCGGAGCAGTTCCCGGCAATGGTTGAGGGCTGGGTGGCGGCCGCGCAGGCCATTGCCGCCGCCGGCGGCAACATCTGTTACCAGCAGGCGGCCAACATTGCCTGTCCGGTGCTGCTGCTCAATGGCGACGGCGAAGAGGGCAACACGCCGCGCGACGTTCGGCGGCTGGCCGAGCGCATCCCCGGCGCGCGGCTAGAGTTCGTCAGCGACAGCGGCCACGCCATCCACCGCGACCGGCCCGACGTGCTGCTGGCGCGGATTCGCGCTTTTCTGGCCGAAGGCTACTGAGCACAGGCGTGGTCGCTGACGCACGGCCGCGGCCCGTCGAGCCACAGCGACTGTGGCCACAGCGCCGGCTGCGTCGCCTGGCCCGCGCTCACCGTCACATGGTCGTCGAAGAGGACGAACGTCGCCCCGGTCGTCGTGCCGATCAGGCGCACCGTCAGGGTATGCGCCCCCGGCGCGACGGGCAACTCGTGGAAGAACTGCGCTCGCGCATCCCTGTCCAGCCCCACTACTTCCTCGGCCGTGAAGCTGCGCCGCAACACTTCCCGACCATCGACCAGCACCTCCAACCGGTACGCGCTGTCGGCCGTCTGTCCGGCGACGAGGCTGCCGAAGGTCGCGCCGAGATCGCCCGTGACCAGTTGCACCACAGCCGGCCGGTTGGCATCCGGGCGCAAAGGCACGTCGGTCAGCAGGATTTGCAGCAGCAGCGCCACCGCCAGCAGCGCCAGCGCCGGGCCGAAGTGGCGCAGCGAGAACGTCCGCCCCATGCCGCGCGAGGCGGCGTAATCGGGCGCGCCGCCCCCGGTCGCGGGCGCAAGCGCTCTGAGACCCTGGGCAAAGGCGTCGGGCGGCAGATAGGCGGCTGTCACCGGCGCGTCGATATAGGGCTTGCGCAGCCGCGGCAGGCGCTGGCGCGTCAGGCGCTGCTCGGCCCAGGCGTTGCCCTCGCGGTTGGCGCAGTCCTCCGGTGGGCAGCCGACAACGCTGACGCTGGCCGCGCCCGCCTCCAGCGCCCGGCTGAGCAGGTCGGGCGGGGCCGCGCCAATGCAGGGCAGAGGAATGACCACCAGCGGCGCGTCCGCTGCCCGGTCGCCGGTCAGATAGGCACGCGCGCCGTGGGCGGCGTGGCGCTCGCAGGTGAAGACGAGCCGCGCCCCGGCCAGCCGGCGCGCGTTCAGGCCAATTGGGTCGCCGGCATCGCCGCCGGACCAGGTTGCAGCCGGACCGCCAGCGGCCGGGCCGCCGCCGGCCGGGCCGCCAGCAGCCATGAGCGTCCACAGATCTTCGGGCATCGCCTCGCCCAGCGTGATGGCCAGCACATCGCAGGAGCCGACGCAAATGGCGCATGAGACGCAGCGATCGGCGATTTCGCGGGCGATGTACTTGTGGGGGCGGCCGTCGTCGCGCTCGACCATTTCCAACGCGCCATAGGGGCAATCCAGCGCGCAGAGAGTACAGCCCGTGCAGCGTTCGCCCAGCACTCGCACGCGCGGCGCGTCGGGGTGCGCCGGCGGGAAGGTCGCCGCCCGCCCGGCCGCCGCGCGCTGCCGCCGCGACAGCCAGGGCAGCGCTGCTGTGACCAGTGTGGCTGCCAGCAGCGCCACCCACAGCCACGGGCCACCCGGCAGTGCCAGGAAAAATAGGAAGATGGGATCGAAGGTGATCGCCTGCGGAAAGCGCAGCAAATCTCCCTGCGGCAACATACCAATGGGGAATAGCAGCCCGCTCAGGAGCATAATCACGCCGATGCCGGCGACCCACGGCAGCGGCGGCAGCCACTTTGGCCGCTTCAGCCGGACGATGTGGAGATAGAAAAAGCCCACGGCCACGAGAAACAGGATGACGTGGACAGCCAGAACGAGTAGAAAGAGAATCCAGCTCCGCCCCGCCGCCTCGGCCCCGCTCAGGTAGACCATGAAAGCAGGCTGCCACGGGGTCAGCGCCGCCAGGGCGCGGCCGAACGTGTCGTTGATGAGCACAGCCCGCTCGTCCCAGATGAGCCAGTAGCCCGTGATGCCCGCAAACCAAACAATGCCCGTCAGCGCCACGCCCGTCAGCCAGGCCAACCAACGAGGGCCGCGGAATCTCTCCATGAAGAGCATCCGATAGGCATGCAGCAGTGTAACAATCACTGTCGCCCCGGAGGCGTAGCGGTGGATGGCGCGGATGGTGCGGGCGATGAACTGCGACTCCATGCGGCCGACGGCGGCATAGGAGGCATCGTAGCCATACTGGAAGAAGAGGAACAGATACAGGCCGGTCAGCCCGACGATCAGCAACAGGAAGAAGGCGATTGTGCCCGTGTAATAGAGCGGGTTGTACTTGGCGGTAGTGACGTAGTTGACGACGCGCTCCGCAGCCAGGGCAACGCGCTCCAGGGCGATGGCCCAGCGACCGCGGCGCGGCGGCCAGGCAGCAACCTTGTCCCCCGTTCCGGCCGCGGGCAGCGGCCCCGTTAGCCAGGTAATATGGTCGCGAGGAGCCTGGTCGCTGGCGCGGGTCGGGACAGGGTCGGTCGGCGGCGGTGCGGACATGGCGCAGATGGTGCGATGGCTCGTTGCCGGACACAGAGTCCGGCGCTCCCCTGATGAGAAGTGGGGTACAGAGGCGGCCATGACAGCCACCTCTGTACGGATTGAGATTGCCTGGCGGCGCTGAGCCGGCCAGGCGTGGCCAGAAAGGGATTACTTCAGCGTCAGCGTGTAGGCGACGATGTCGTTGATCTCCTGTTCGGTCAGGTCGGTCGCATAGTTCTGATACATCAAGCCTTCGGCGAAGCCCTCGACGACGTAGGCGTTCGGCTCGACAATGGATTGGTGGATGTACTCGGCCGCCGTCATGCCAGGCACGCGGCTCTCGGCGCGAGTAGCCAAGCCGGCCTGCGACGGGCCAACGATGACGACGTCCGGTTCCAACGAGTGGCAGGTGATGCAGCCAGGGGCGTTGTTCGCGCCGATGGTGGCCTGCGAGAAGAGCTTCTCGCCGTTGGCAGCGTTGCCAACGGCGGCGGTGTCGCCCGTGTTGTCGGCCGTCGTCTCATCGGTGTTGCCACCGCCGCCACACGCGGCCAATGCCAACAGGAACAAACTGATCAGTAACATCAACAGCGTTTTTTTGGACATAGGTGTACCTCCACGTACACGTATTACTCGGCCAACACCAGTCTAACCGTCTAGCGAATCTGTACGCCGGGCGAAGTCAGATTGATATTGGCGATCATGCTTACCAGCACAGGGCCGTAAGCAACGAGAATCAACAGGACGGTGGCGACAATCCATGGCCGCCAACTGTCCAACCAGCCGGGTGTCTCATACTCCGGATGCAACGGCTCGGCCACCGGCATTTCCGCGCGCACCTCAGCGCGTTGGCGCGACAGTGCCGTGGCCAGCATGTTGCCGAAGAACAGCAAGCCGCTGATGCCCAGAATGATGCCGCCGATGGCCGCCTCGATCTGCAATGGGTTCCAGGCAGGGTCAACATAGGGAGACAGACCCAGGGCGGTGCGGCGCGGTGCGCCGAAGTTCAGGCCGAGAATATGCAGCGCGTTCGACATCAGCAGCATGCCGATAAACCACGTCCAGGCCTGCGCCAACGCAGCACGACGGCTGGCCAGCGGCTTACCCGTTAATGCCGGTACAAGCCAGTAGGCGATGCCGAAGAAAGTGAGGGTGACGGCCGAACCGACAGTCAAATGGAAATGGCCAGGTACCCAGGCTGTATTGTGAATGGCCAGATTCAGATTGTACGACGCATTGGTTAAACCGCCAATACCGCCGAAGACGAACAAGATCATGGCCAGGTTCTGGGCCGTGTATGATGGATTACCCCACGGCAGCTTCGGAATCCAGCCCAGCAGACCTTTGCCACCGCGCGCCCGCCCGCCAATCTCCAGCGAGGCAACAACCGTAAAGGCCGTGGCCATGCTGGGCAGGAAGAGCGAGTAGGTAATCACGGCGTGAATGGCCTTCCAGCCGGCCGGAACGCCGGGGTCCAGGAATTGGTGATGGAGACCAACCGGGATGGAAAGTACCAGGAATAGCCAGAAGACCAGCCGCGCCAGCTGCTCGCTGAACATCTTGCCGCCGGCCTGCTTGGGCAACATGGCATACCAGGAAACATAGGCCGGTAGCAGCCAGAAATACACCAGGGGATGACCTGTGAACCAGAAGAAAGTCCGCGCCAGTTGGGGGTCGGTGCCTTCCGTCCAGCCGAGCACCCACGGAATGATCAGCGCCAGGATTTCGGTCGCCACACCCAGAGTGGCGATCTGCCACATGACCATCGTGATGATGCTGGCCAGGGCGATGAAGGGCGTCTTCTGGCCGGGGTTGTCCTTACGCCACTGCCAGTAGGTCGAGTAACTTAACCCGCCTACCCACGAACCAACCACCACCAGCACCAGGCCAAGATAGAAGAAGATGCTGGCCTTCATGGGGGGGTAGAAAGTATAGAGTACCGTGGCCAGGTTCGTCAGGATCGGGATGGCAGCCATGATCAGGCCGGTGATCATCATCACCAGGGCCAGTAGATTGACGCGCGGCCGGCTGAGCGGCCGGCCGAGGCTGCGCGGCACGGCGTAGGTGAAGAAGCCAACGATGAAAAAGGTCGTCCAGACGAGGGCATTAAGTACACCGTGGGCGGTCAGACCCTGATAGTATGACTGAATGCGCACGCTACCAATGCCGATCTTGGCCAGCGTCGGGTATAGGTTGATGCCAACGTGTTCCAGCTTCTGGAGCGGCCCAAAGGACCCACCGATGAATAGGGCCACCATGGCAATCGTGATGTACCAGGCCGTCAGACGATCCTCGCGCTTGAAGGTCCCCGGTGGCAAGGCAGCCACCCCGGCAACATCCCCTGCTTGTGCTTTGCGTTTGGTCATTGATTCTGTGTCCTCCTAAGGCGTCGCCTTACTCTTCGACCACCAATTGGCCATACATCGTATGGTGCAACGCACCGCAGTACTCATGGCAAATGAAGTTATACGTGCCGGGCGTGTCAAAGGTGGCCGTCAACCGGGCCACTTCGCCCGGCAGAGCCATCATGTTGATGTTCGTCCCGGACAGCTTAAAGCCGTGCTGCACGTCCTTGCTGGTCACATAGAATGTCACCCGCGAACCCTGGGGAATGGTGATGGTGGCCGGCGTGAACTGCCACATCTGCGCCAGAATATAAACTTCGTAGTTGCCGGGAGAGAGTTCCCGCAGGCGGTTTTCGACTGGCTCACCCCAGGGCGAGGGCGGCGTGGCCACTGTGCGCGGATCGACCCGCTCGGTGGCCGTCGGCACGCGAATGCCATAGGCAAAGCTGCTGACGGCCAACGCGCCCATGAAGACGACAAGGAGCGCCACCGCTGCGGACAGGAATAGCCGTTCGTAGCGATCGATGTGCATTACTGCGTCACTCCTCTGGACAGCAAAGTCAGATAGGCGCTGCCCCACAACGCGATGATGAGTATGATGAAGATGACCATCAGGGCGATGGTCCCTTGGGGTGTCTTGTAGCGATCCTTGTCGTTCATGCAACCTCCTTCGTTGTCACTTCATTTACGCCGCCGACACCTCTACGGCGGCGATGGCTCACTTTTACTGGCGCACCAGCCAGCGCATATCCTCGGCGATCGCCTCGCCGGGCGTCTCAAAGCTGTAGATCACCCGCAGATAGCCCTCGCGGTCAATCGCCAGGACCGACGTGGTGTGATCGACCAGGTAACCGGTGGCCGCTGAACCCTCGTGGGCATTGTAGTAGATGCCCAGGGGCGTCGCCGCGGCCAGAATCTCTTCGTCTGTGCCCGTCAGCCCCAGAAAGGATGGATCGAAGTGGGCCAGGTATTCGCGCAACACCTCTGGCGTGTCGCGCTGCGGATCAACGCTGATCATGACGACCTGTACGTCATCGGCCGACTGTCCCAACACTGCCGGAACCTTCTTCAGCTCGTTCAGCGTCGTCGGGCAGGCATCGGGGCAAAAGGTGTAGCCGAAGTAGACCAGCAATACCTTGCCGCGCAAATCGCTCAGGCTAACACGCTCGCCCGTGCTGGCGTCCAGGGTGAAGTCGGGCACACGGTCGGGCGACTGGACGACCGTGCCGTGCAACTGGGGTGGAACAAAAGGCAGGCGGCCGTTGACCAGGCTCCAGACGGCCACGCCGCCGATGAGCAACAGCGCCACCAGACCGGCCCATAGGAGGGCGCTGGGGCGCTTGGCGCGCGGGGGCTTCATGGTGGCGTCGGTCTTGTCGGGTTGAAGGGCCATGGTCTATTTTAGCGCGGGTAACACAGGAACAAATGCGCCGCCTCGTAGCCCAGACGAACGACGCCATTGCTGTTGGCGGCCTCCTTGAGCAACAGGTTCACGTCGCGAGCAATGAGCGCCGGGTCGGGCGTGCCGGTGCGATACTCAGCGCGCATAATGCCCAGGTGGTCTACCAGCACGTAGCGGGGGTCGAACCTCACGCGCGGCGAGGCGTCCCCGGCCTGCAAATCCGGCGGTGAGTAGTAGACGCCGAAGCCGCCCCCCACGGTCGCTCGCGTACGCGCCGGGTCGCCGGTTAGCAGCAGCCAGCCGGGCGCGTCCGCTGGCAGTGCGTGGGCTGACGCCGCTGTGGCCAGGCGCGCCGGCGTGTCGTTCTCAGGGTCAAGGCTGATGGTGACGAAGGAGAGTGGCGTGCCGGCCGGCAGCGTCGCCGCGACGGCCGCGCGCAGCGCGGCGATATCGTCCACCGATTGCGGGCACTGCACGTCACAATCCAGGTAGGAAAAACTATAGAGCGTCAGGAATCCCCGCCGATCCTCGCTGGTGACCGGCTGACCGGTGCTATCTACAAGAGCAAAGCCCGGCGACGGCGCGATGCGCGGCAAGACGACAATGGGCCGGATGACATTGAAGGCCACAATGCTGAGCGCCAGCAGGCTGGCCAGGCCGTAAAGCCAGGCGCTGGGCGACACGCGACGCCGGCCGCTGGAAGCGCGCTCCCGATCCCCACCGCTCGCGGCCCCACTGTTCGTCTCAGCGGCGCCAACGACTGACCGATTCATCAGGCTCTACTCCATCCACAAAACATACTCAGTTCTCAGTGTCGCCATGGTGAGCGTCTCCCCGCCCCCAACGACGCCAATGCTACTTACTCGGTCAAGTATATCGTGACCGCGCCAACCCTGTCGATGAATGAACCCGACCGATTATACTCAGATACGTTTAAGTTTTGTAGGTTTGCGAAACAGTTTTTTGGCTTCCCTATTGATTTTGCCACCATTTGTGATAGACTTCACGATTAGATTCAGAATGTTTTGAATGTTGTGAACAGCAATGCGCTGCTCATGGGTGACTGTATATTCGTTCTTTTTTGGCTGAAACAATAGACTGACCAGTCGGTTTACAGTAAACTGCGGCCTATGACTACACCCGACGCGGACAAACCCACCGCTTGGCGCGACCCCAACGCCACACGCGAACGCATCCTCGACGCAGCCCTGCTGACCTTCTCGCGCCAGGGCTACCACGGCACGCGCCTGGATGACATCGTCGGTGCCTCGGAGACTTCCAAAGGGGCGATCTACTTTCACTTCGCCAACAAGGAGCGTCTCTTCCTGGCGCTTGTCGATCAGTTCGCCGACCTGTTGGAGCGGCGGGTGCTGGAGGCCATTGAAACGCAAGGCCGGGGCATGGCCCGCGTGCGCGTCGCCCTGGAGACGGTGCTGGAAACCTTTGGCCGCTATCGCCGCCCGGCCAAGATTCTCCTGGTGCAGGCCGTTGGACTGGGCAATGTCTTCGAGAATAAGCGCGCCGCCGTCACCGATCGCTTCGCCCGCCTGATCGAAGGCTACCTGCGCGAGGCCATCGAGCTGGGCGACATTGAGCCGACCGACACTGAAGTCGTCGCCTACGCCTGGATGGGGGCGATCTATGGCCTGGTTATCCGCTGGGTAACCACCGGCGAGCCGGAGCCGGGGCGCATCATGACCGGGCTGGTGCCGCTGCTGCTGCGTGGCGTGGGCTATGAAGACCGCCGCGCGGCCATGACGACCGGTGACCCCACAGCATGATCACCCATCTACCTGCCCGTCCTCCCACAGCATCCCCGCCGTTCTCGGCCACCGACCCGGCCTGGGACAACAGCACGCCCCCGCCTGGCGAGCCGCGCCAACTGATCAGCCTCTACGCGCCCGCGCCGGCTGGCCTGGCCGCCGCTTTTGTCCGCGCGGCTGGCGGCCGGGAACGGTTCTATTGGGCTGAGCCGGCCCACGGGCTCGTGCTGGCCGGGGCTGGCGTGGCCGCCCAACTCATCTCGCCGCCGGTGTTGGCCGACGCCGAAAGACTACCGGAACAGCGTTTCAGCGACATCGAGGCCCAGGCGCGGCGGTTATTCACCGGCGCGCTGCTGCGGCCAGCCAGCGGGGCAGACCTGGCCCCGGGGCTGGCGGTGTTGGCGCGCCCCCGGCTCTGCGGCGGTTTCGCCTTCCAGGATGACTTCGTGCCCGACAATACCTGGTCGGTCTTCAACCCGGCCGAGTTCCTGCTGCCCCACTACCAGTACGCCCAGAAGGGCGACGCCGCTTGCCTGACCATCAACGCCCTGCTTGGGCCGGGCGAAGACCTCGACGAGGCCCTGCGCGGTCTGGCCGAGGCGCTGCGGCTCTATCTGGCGGCGACGCTAACGCTGGCCGTGGCCCCGGCCGCCGCGCCAATTGGCCCGACGACGCTGCGCTATCCCATGACCGCCCCCCAGTGGGCGGACATCATCGGCCGCGCCGTTGCCGCCATTCGCGCCGGGGCGCTGGACAAGGTGGTGCTCGCTCGCGTGGGCGAGGTCTGGGCCGAGGCCGCCATAGACGCGGCTGCGCCCCTGGCTGTGCTCGACGCCGACTACGGCGACAGCTACCGCTTCCTATTCGAGCCATGTCCGGGTCATGCCTTTCTGGGAGCGACGCCGGAACTGCTGGCGGGCAAGTCGGGTCGCGCCGTCGCCACGATGGCCCTGGCCGGCTCCGTAGCCCGTGGCCGCTCCCCGGCAGAGGACGACGCCCTGGCCGCGCAACTGCTGACCTCGGCCAAAGACCGGCACGAGCACCAATTCGTCGTCGATGCTATTCGCGCCCAGTTGGCGGAAGCGGCCGACGCACTGGACGTGCCCGCTACTCCGGTCGTCTTGCGATTGCGCAACATCCAGCACCTGCACACGCCCATCCGCGGCCAACTGCGGCGGCCGGACGACAGCATCTTGCGCCTTGTGCGCCGCCTGCACCCAACCCCGGCCATGGGCGGCGTACCCCGCGACAGAGCGCTGGCCTTTCTACGCGACGCCGAACCCTTCCCGCGGGGCTGGTACGCCGCGCCCATCGGCTGGTTCGACAGCGCGTTTGATGGCGTCTTTGCCGTTGGCATTCGTTCAGCCGTCACCCAACACGCGCGCGTCTGGCTCTATGCCGGCGCGGGCATCGTCGCCCAGTCGACGGCCGAACGCGAGTGGGCCGAGACGGCGCTGAAGTTCCGGCCCATGCTCGGCGCGCTGGGCGTGGGGGAGATGGGGTAGATGGATCTGAGCAGCAACGCCAACACCCGCTGGGCTGCCAGCTTCGTTGAAGAATTGGCTAACTGCGGCCTAGAAGCTGTTTGCCTGGCCCCCGGCTCGCGCTCCACGCCGCTAGCGCTGGCCTTTGCCGCCCATCCGGACATTCGCCTCTATCCCCATCTGGACGAGCGCAGCGCCGGCTTCTTCGCCCTGGGCCTGGCGCTGGCAACTGATAAGCCAGTGGCCCTCGTCTGCACGTCGGGCACAGCCACGGCCAACTTCCACCCGGCCATCATCGAAGCCTACTACTCCTACGTGCCGCTGCTGGTGCTGACCGCCGACCGCCCACCCGAGTTGCGTGGTAGTGGGGCCAACCAGACCATCGATCAGATTAAGATGTTCGGCGACCATGTGCGCTGGGCGGTCGATCTGCCCACGCCTCAGGACGACGCGCCCGACGTGGTGCTGCGCCACCTGCGCACGCTGGCCGCCCGCGCCTATGCCACCGCCAGCGGTCTGGTGCGTGGCCCGGTTCACCTCAACTTCCCCTTCCGCAAGCCGCTGGAGCCGTCGTCAACCAGCCAGCTGGCCGCGGCCCAACCGCCCCCAGCCCTGGCGCGGCCCTACACCCTCTTTGGCCGCGGCCGCCTGTTGCCCGATGACACGGCGATCGGCCTCATCGTCGAAGCCATCGAGTGGCATCCGCGCGGATTGATCATTTGCGGGCCGTGCTGTCCCGGCGGCGCGTTCCCGGCTGTATTGGCTGCCCTGGCCGAGACGACGGGCTTCCCCATCCTGGCCGATCCCCTGTCCAACGTGCGCCACGGCCCGCAGGTGATCGACGGGCTGGTGTTGGGAGCCTATAACCTGTGGCTGCATGCGCCGGCCGAGCGACTGCCACGGCCCGAAGTGATTTTGCGCTTCGGCGCCGTGCCCACCTCGGCAACCCTGGCGACCTATCTGGCCGGGCTGAAACCCAACTTCCACGTGCACATACGCGAAGACGGCCAATGGGCCGACGACCAGCACCAAACGGACACTTACTTGCAGGCCGATGCGGCGGCCGTGTGTGAGGCGCTCGCGGCCGAATTGGCGCGGCGCGGCTTCCGGCGGCAACCTGATTGGGCCGCACCGTGGTTGGCCGCTGAGACCCGCGCCTGGGCGGCGCTGGACGAAAGGCGATCCGCGGCGGGCTTCTTCGATGGCGCGGCTATCGCCCGGACGCTGGTGGCCCTGCCCGATGGGGCCGTCGTCTTCGCCGGCAACAGCATGCCCGTGCGCTACGTCGATGCCTTCGACCGGCCCGACGCGCGCCCCATCGTCCTCTACGGCAACCGTGGGGCCAGCGGCATTGACGGCAACGTGTCCACGGCTCTGGGCCTGGCCGCGGCCGAGGGGCGACCGGTCGTTGCCCTGCTGGGCGACATCACCTTTTACCACGACATGAACGGGCTGCTGGCCGTGGGGCAACACGCCCTCAACAACGTCGCTTTCGTCATCACCAACAACGACGGCGGCGGTATCTTCCGCCGGCTGCCCATTGCCCACCACGACCCGCCCTTCACCGACCTGTTCCTGACGCCCCACGGGCTGACCTTCGACCACGCCGCGGCCATGTACGGCCTGCGCTATCGCCAGGTG
>DAOSMQ010000017.1:0-12568 GCA_035372725.1 Promineifilum sp. (SeqCode) | reverse complement strand
GCTGGACAAGCTGCTTGTCCTGCCCGGCTTCGAGTTCACCGCCACCTTCGGTTTTCATATTCTGGGCATCTTCCCGCCGGAGACGCCGGTGAGCTATCTGGAGCATTTGCTGCTGACGCTGCGCGTGCCGCCGGCGCTGCTGCGCGAGGGCAGTTCGACCGTGGGCGCGACCTCCGACGTACTGACCGCCTATCACGTCATCAACGAGGCCGGCGGGCTGGTCATCGCCGCCCATGTGAATTCCGGCAACGGCGTGATGATGCGCGGCCTCGATTTCGGCGGGCAAACGCGCGTCGCCTATACGCAGGACCCCAACGTCCACGCGCTGGAAGTGACCGACCTGGAGAAGCGCGGCAACCAGACGACGCGCCGCTTCTTCGACGGCAGCAAGCCAGAGTACCCGCGGCCGATGCGCTGCATCCAGGGTTCCGACGCCCACCGGCTCATCCGTGAATCAGCCACGTCGCCCTATCTGGGCGTCGGCGACCGCGTGACGGAGATCTTGCTGGAGGAAGTGTCCTTCGCGGCCCTGGCCGGCGTCATCCGCGGCAACGACTACTCCCTGACCCGCCCCTACCGCGGCACGGCCAAGGCGGTCGATTTCGTCCAACTGGCCCGCGAGGAAGGCGAGTCGCTGGTGCAGGCCTTCCACCCGACCATCAACCAGCGTGGCGGCCACCTGGACAACATTCTGCGCGACATCTGCGCCATGGCCAACACCAACGGCGGCACGATCTACGTTGGCGTGCCAACTGACCCAAAGGCCAAGGCGGAGGGTGTCCGCGAGCCGGCCAAGGCCATCGAGGCGCTGCGGACGACGCTGGCCAAGCGCTTCAGCCCGAAGCCGCCGGTGCAGATCGACAGCCTGCCAACGCAGGGCACGACCGTCGTGCGCGTCACCGTGACGCCCGGCCCCGACGCGCCCTACGCCATCGACTCCAACCTCTTCTACGTCCGCGACGAGACGGAGACGACGCTGGCCGTGCGCGACGAGATCGTCCAATTGGTCGAGCGCGGGCTGGAGCGCCGGGCGGGCCAGATCGCCGCGCCGGCCGAGGAGCCGGCGCGCCCCACGCCCACGCCCGTGGCCGCCGCCCCCGCCCCGCGTGCCGACCGCCGCCGCTCCGAAACGGCCCGGGCCACGCCCGCGGAGAAGCCGCCGCCGGCCAGCGCGCCATCGACCAACGGCAAGCGGGAACGGCCGCGCACGGGCGTCGAACTCGTCGAGAGCCAGGAGCGCGACGGCACGATCTACCACACCCTGCGCGACCTGCGCAGCGGCAACCTGATCAACAACGTCACCCGCTCCTCGGCGCGGCGGCTATGGCATTATGCCATTACCCAGGCGGAAACAACCCCGCCCAACCTGGGTAGCGTCCAGTGGCGGCAGAACGTGGCCGTGCTCAACCGGCGGCCGAAGGGCAACTCGACGCTCTACGACCTGGCCGTGCGCGCCGACGATGGCGTCCACGTCTACTACGGCGTTACCGACAGCGGCCTGAGCGAGGAATGGCTGGCCCTGGTGGAGGAGCCGCGGCGCGAATGAGGCGAGTCGGCATCCTGACCATCAGCGACCGCGCCGCGGCCGGCGACTACGCGGACGAGAGTGGGCCGGCCGCGGCCGCGGCCGTCACCGCGGCCACCGGTTGGCCTATCGAGCGGCAGGCGATCATTCCCGACGACTTCGACGCCATCGTCCGGGCGCTGCGCCAGTGGTGCGACGACGGGCTGGAGCTGCTGCTGACCAGCGGCGGCACCGGCTTCGCCCCGCGCGACGTGACCCCGGAGGCCACGCGGGTGGTCATCGAGCGCGATGCGCCGGGCATTGCCGAGGCGCTGCGAGCCGAGAGCCTGCACGTCACCCGCCACGCCATGCTGTCGCGCGGCGTGGCCGGGCTGCGCGGCCAGACGCTGATCATCAACCTGCCTGGCAACCCCAAGGCCGTGCGCGAGAACCTCGACGTGCTGCTGCCCGTCTTGCCCCACGCCCTCGACCTGCTGACCGCGCGACCGGAGAGCGGGCAGGGCCACCGCGAGGTTTGAGCGCCGACCACTGACCCTGACCACTGACCACTACCCCATGCTCCACCGCCTCATCCCCACCAACGGCGTTACCCTCCACACCGTGCTCGACGGGCCGGAGGATGGCCCGGTTGTCTTGCTGCTGCATGGCTTTCCGGAGTTCTGGTACGGCTGGCGGCAGCAGATTCCGGCGCTGGCCGCGGCCGGCTTTCGCGTCCTGGCTCCCGACCAGCGCGGCTACAACCTCAGCGACCGGCCGCGCGCGCTGTCGGCCTACTCGCTCGACGCGCTGGCCAACGACGCCCTGGGGCTGATCGACGCCAGCGGCCGGGAGCGCGTCTACCTGGCCGGCCACGACTGGGGGGCGATGGTCGCCTGGTGGGTGGCGCTGATCGCTCCACACCGGGTGCAGCGGCTGGCCATCCTCAACGTCCCCCACCCCGCGGTCATGCTCAACCACCTCACCACCGACCCGGCGCAGATGTCGCGCAGCCTCTACGCGGCCTTTTTCCAGCTGCCGGGGCTGCCGGAGCGGCTAATGGAGGCCAACGATTGGCGGCTGCTGGCGCGCACGTTGCGGGACACGAGCTTGCCGGGCACGTTCAGCGACGCTGACCTGGAGGAGTACCGCCGGGCCTGGTCGCGTCCGCGGGCGATGACGACGATGCTCAACTGGTATCGCGCCCTGGTGCGGCGGCCGCCGGCCGAGGTGTCCTCGACACGCGTGGTCGTGCCGACAACGATCTTATGGGGCATGAAGGACTTCGCCCTGCGCGCGGTCATGGCCGAGGAGAGCGCCGCGCTGTGCGACGACGGCGAGCTGCTGGCCTTCCCCGACAACACCCACTGGCTCCAGCACGAGGCCGCGGCGGCAGTCAACGAGGCGCTCATCAGCCGCTTCCGGCCGCAGCCCTAACCGCGCCGCGCCGGAGCGGCTACAATGGCCCCCATGCATTCCGACCCGTTGCGCCTGCGCTCCGACCTGCTGCTGCTGTTGGCCGCTTTCATTTGGGGCTTCGCCTTCGTGGCCCAGCGCGCCGGCGTGGAGCATATTGGCCCGATGGCGTTCACAGCCATCCGCTTTTTCATTGGCGGGCTGGTGCTGCTGCCGATCATCCTGGCGGGCGAGCGCCAGGGCCGGCCGGCGGCGGCCGGCGCTGGCCGCCGGACGTTACTGAGCAAGCATCACCTGGCCAGCATCCTCGTTGGCGTCGCCCTCTGCGCCGGGGCGACGCTGCAACAACTCGGCGTGGCCCGCACGACGGCCGGCAAGAGCGGCTTCATCACCAGCCTCTACGTGGTGATCGTGCCCCTGCTGGGGCTGGCGCTGGGGCGGCGCGCGCCGGCGGCCACGTGGGTGGGGGTGCTGCTGGCCGCGGCCGGCCTCTACTTTCTGACCATGCAAGGGTCGTTCCGCATGGGCCTGGGCGACTTCCTGGTGCTCCTCGGCGCGTTCGCGTGGGCCGTGCATATGCTTTTGCTGGGCCATTTCTCGCCCGGCCGCGACCCTGTCAAGCTGGCCTTCACCCAGTTCATGGTCTGCGCCGCGCTTAGCGGGCTGGCGGCGCTGCTGCTGGAGACAACGACGCCCGCCGACGTGCGCGCCGCGGCGCTGCCCATCCTCTATACCGGCGTCTTGTCCGTTGGCGTTGGCTATACGCTGCAAGTCGCCGGCCAGCGCCACGCCCCGCCGGCCGACGCGGCTATCCTGATGAGCATGGAGTCTGTCTTTGCCGTGCTGGGCGGCTGGCTGCTGCTGAGCGAGCAACTGACCGCCCGCGCCCTCCTCGGCTGCGCCCTGATGCTGGCCGGCATCCTCGTCTCGCAACTCTGGCCGGCGCGGGCGCGGGCGGCGGCGGCGACCTTGCCCGCGGAGCACTGACGGCCGACCGCCGACCGCCGACCGCCGACCGCCGACCGCCGACCGCCGACGACAGACCACTGACCACTGACCACTGACCACTGACCCACTGACCACTGACTCCCCCATGGAAACGCCAACCGCCAGCCTCCAACTCAAGCCGGGCCGCGACAAGCCGGTTCACAATCGCCATCCGTGGGTCTTCTCCGGCGCGGTCGGCCGCCTGCATGGCGACCCGCAGCCGGGTGACCTGATCACCATCACCGACGAGCGCGACAACCCTCTGGCCACGGCAACCTTCAACCCCAGGTCGCAGATCGTCGCCCGCATTCTTTCCTGGGACCCGGCCGAGCCGATCGACGATGCCTTTTGGGGCCGCCGCCTGGAACGCGCCATCGCTGCCCGCGCCGCTCTGGGCCTCAGCAGCGACGCCGGCGCCGCTCTTGTCTCCCCGGCTCCCCGGCTCCCCGGCTCCCCGGTTCCTGCCTCCCCCACCACCGCCTACCGCCTCGTTAACGCCGAGGCCGATGGCCTGCCCGGCCTTATCGTCGATCGCTATGGCGACCATCTGGTTATGCAGTGCCTGACGCTGGGCATCGACCGGCGCAAGGCGATGCTGACGGCGCAACTGGCGGAGCTGCTGCGGCCGGCGGGCATTCTGGAGCGGTCGGACGTGGACGTGCGCGGCAAGGAGGGGCTGCGGCTGCTGATCGAGCCGCGCCACGGCCAGCCCCCGCCGCCGGAGATGACCATCCACGAGAACGGCCATGCCTTCCTGGTCGATGTCTGGCGCGGGCACAAGACGGGCTTCTACCTGGACCAGCGCGACAACCGCGCCGCCGTCGGCCGGCCGGCGCTGCTGGCCGGGCGCGAGGTGCTCAACGTCTTCGCCTATACCGGCGCGTTCGGCGTCTATGCCGCCGCCGCCGGGGCGGCGCGCATCACCCAGGTCGATAGCTCCGCGCCGGCGCTGGAGGTGGCCGAGCGCAACATGGCCCTCAACGGCTTCGACCGGCCCGACGACGAGTTGATCGCCGGCGACGCCTTCGAGGTGCTGCGCTACTATCGCGAGACGGGCCGGCAGTTCGACGTCGTCGTCCTCGACCCGCCCAAGTTCGCCCACAGCCAGGGGCAGGTCGAGCGCGCCTGTCGCGGCTATAAGGACCTCAACTGGCTGGCGCTGCGGCTGCTGCGGCCGGGCGGGCTGCTGGCGACGTTCTCCTGCTCCGGCCTGGTCTCGGCCGACCTCTTCCAGAAGGTCGTCTTTGGCGCGGCCGTCGATGCCGGGCGAGACGTGCAGATTCTGCAACATCTGGGGCAGGCCGCCGACCATCCGGTGCTGCTCTCATTTCCTGAGTCGGCCTATCTGAAGGGGCTGCTCGGCCGGGTGTGGTGACGTGCGCGCCTCGGTCATCATCCCCAGCCTGAACGCGCCGACCCTGAGCCGGGCGTTACAGGCCATTGCCGCGGGCACGGAATTGCCGGACGAGATCATCGTCGTCGGCCGCGACGAGGCCGGCGCTCTAAAAGCTTTCCCCCCGCCCTCGGAGAGTGGCCCGACGCACGTCCCCCTACCCTCTGAGAGTGGCCCGACGCGCGTCCCCCCGCCCTCTGGGAGGGGGTTAGGGGGAGGGATTGTGCGCTTCATCGACACCGGCGCGCCGGTCTGCGCCGCGCGGGCGCGCAACCTGGGCCTGGCCGCCGCGACGGGCGAACTGCTGCTGCTGCTCGACGCCGACTGCATTCCCCACCCCGGCTGGCTGGCCGCCCACCGCGCCCGCCACGTCGCCGGGGAACAGGTCGTCGGCGGCGCGGTGGCCCTGGCCGGCAGCAACTACTGGGCGCAGAGCGACAACGTGTCCATGTTCCACGAGTTCATTCCCCAGCGACCGGCCGGGGCGCGCGTCCTGCTGCCGACGCTGAACCTCAGCCTGCGGCGCGAGGTTTTCGCCGCCGTGGGGGGCATGGACGAGTCCTTCCCCGGCGCGGCGGCCGAAGATGCCGACTGGACCATCCGCCTTCGCCGCGCGGGCTACCGCCTGTGGTTCGACCCGGCGGCTGTCGTCGCCCACAGCCCGGCGCGCACCACCCGCGCCGACGTGGCCCGCCACTGGCGCAACCTGGGCCATAACGCCGTCCGCGTGCGGCTGCGCTACCCGGAGGAGTTCGGCACGCCGGCCGGGGCGCGCCGCGCGGCCTGGTGGCGGCTGCTGTCGCCGCTCATCGCCACGCGCATCACCGCCGGGGTCTATGCCAAGCGCGCCCTCTGGCGCTACTGGCCCAGCCTGCCCGTCGTCTACGCCAGCAAGGTGCTCTATTGCTGCGGCGCGGCGCGAGCCATCGACAGCGGCTTCGCCACCCGGCCATGAACGCCGACGCCATCGCGCTCGTCATCGTCGCCTGGAACCAGCTCGACAAGACGCTCGACTGCCTGGCCAGTGTCGCCGCGCTGCGCCACGCGCCCGGCCGCGTCGTGCTGGTGGACAATGGCAGCGCGCCGCCGCTGGCCGCGGCCGTGGCGGAGCGCTTCCCGGCCGTGGAAGGGCTGCGGCTGCCGCGCAATCTGGGTTTTGCCGGCGGCTACAATGCCGGGTTGCGCCACGTGTTGGCCGGCGAGCCGGCGGCCGTGCTGCTGCTCAACAACGACACCCTGCTGGCCCCGGACGCCCTCGACCAACTGATTGCCCAGATGGAAGAGGAGAGGCTAACGCCAGGACGCCAGGACGCTAGGGCGCCAGGCGGAGACGGTCGCGGGGAGTTCATCGGGTTGGTCACGGCGAAGATTTATTACGCCACCGAGCCGGAGCGCATCTGGACAGTGGGCGCGAACCTGAACGTCTTCCTCGACCTGAAGGACGGCGGCCAGGGGCAGCGCGACGTCGGCCAGTGGGCCACGCCGCGCGACGTGGATTTCGCCCCCTTCTGTGGCATTCTCATCCGGCGCGAGGTGTTTGCGACCGTCGGGCTGCTGGATGAGGCGTTCTTCCTCTACTATGAGGATATGGACTACTGCCGGCGGGCGCGGCTGGCCGGCTGGCGCATCCGCCTGTGCCCCTCGGCCCACATCCTCCATGCCGTCAGCGCCAGCAGCGGCGGCCGCGACAGCCCCCTGGAGCGCTACTGGATGGCCCAGAGCAGCGGGCGCTACTTTCGCAAGCATGGCCGTGGCCTGCGGCTGCTGCTCATCGTCCCCTTCCGGCTGGCCAGCGCGGTCAAGATGACGGCGCGGCTGCTGCTGGCGGGCAAAACCACGGCCCTGCGGGCCTACTGGCGCGGGCTGTGGCTGGGCTGGCGCACGGGGCGGGCAACCACGCCGCCGCCGGCCTGGGCGCGCGGGGTGTCCGCGCCCTAGCGCCGCGCTAGAGCAGCTCGATGGCGGCCTGCAAATAGCGTCGCGTCCCTGCCAGCAGCCGGTATTGGCAGCGGTAGGATGAGGCGAAGTCCTCCAGCGCGCGGAACTCGTGACTGACCCCGTAGGCCGAACCCAACTCGTCGAACAGGAGCACATCACCGGGGCGCAGCCGGGGGGCCAGCGTCGTCAGGACGTAAAGCGTCGAGGTGTAGATGTCGGCGTCGAGGTGGATGACCGTGCGCCGGTCGAGCGCGTGGCCGTCGACGAAGGGGCCGAGCGTGTCCTGGAACAGGCCTATCTCCAACTCCACGCGCGGGTCGTCGAAGGTTGGCACCTGGCCGTGGGTGGTGAAGGTGCCCGCGGGCAGGCCCACCCAGGCATCGGGCAGGCCGGTGAAGACGTCGAAGCCGTAGAAGCGCGAAGCAGGGGCGCTATTGTGCGCCGCCCACCAGCGCAGCGACTCGCCGTGGTAGACGCCGAACTCCAGATAGTCGATTGTTCCGCCCAAGCCGTGGGCGTCGATGACGTACTGATAGAGGTCGAAGCGCGTCGCCAGGGTTGGCGCGGCGGCGCGGGCCTTCGACCACTGGTAGAAGCGCGAGGTGTAGACTGCCCGCAGCAGCCATTCCTCGGCCGGGCGGGCCAGCCCATAGAGCCGGGCCTTCAGCGACGGCGACCAGGGGTGGGTGTTGGTGGATGTGTTGGAGTTGGTTTGCATGGCAGTCACGCGGCCAATGTTACCACGCCCGCCGTTGTAGCGCGATTTGGTAAATCGCGGGCGATTTGGTAAATCGCCCTACGCTGGTTGGCGGTGGGGCGCGGGGCCGCTACAATGGCGGTTTGGGAGTGTGACATATGCGACTAGGACGAGAGGGGCAACTGGCCCTGCTGCCCAGGTGGGTCAGCGAAAAGCTGGACGTTCATCTATGGGAGACCAACCGCCTATTGGCTCAGGCCCAGGCGGAACTGCCACCCGGCGCGCGTCTGTTAGACGCCGGCTCCGGCGAAGGGCAGTACCGCGACACCTTCAAGCACCTGCGCTACGTCGGCGTCGATCTGGCCGTGGGCGACCAGACGTGGGACTACACCGGGTTGGACGCCCAGGGCGACCTGTCGCATCTGCCCTTTGCCGACGACAGCTTCGACGCCGCGGTCTGCTTCCAGGTGTTGGAGCACGTTAACGAGCCGGCGCTGGTCATCGACGAGATCGGCCGCGTCCTGCGCCCCGGCGGCCGCTTCTACCTGTCCGCGCCGATGGCCTGGCACCAGCACCAGAAGCCCCACGACTTCTTCCGCTACACCTCCTACGGCTTCACCCATCTGCTCGAGAAGGCCGGCCTGCGCGTCGTCGAGATGCGGCCGTGGGGCGGCTACTTCTGGTTCCTGTCGTTCAACTTCCAGATGATGCACGACCGGCTCTTCCCGCGCGGCGACAACGATCTGGCCTACCTGCTGAAGCTGCCGCTCATCCTGCCCGTCTACCTGGTCTTCTTCCTGCTGCTGCCGCTGCTGCTGTTCTATCTCGACCGGCTCGACCGGGTGAAGGACCACACGTTGGGCTGGGCCTGCATCGCCGTGAAGCCCCCCGCCGATGAACACGCTCCAGCGCCTGCTTAGCAACACCTTCCTGGCGTTTGCGAGCAGCGTCCTCGTCAAGGCAGGCAACGCCCTGCTGTTCATCCTCATCGGCCGCCAGCTCGGCCCGGCGGCGTCGGGCAGCTTCAGCCTGGCCACGACCTACTTCACCTTCGTCTTTGGCCTGTCGGCGCTGGGGCTGCACGAGATCATGGTGCGCGAGGTGCCGGCGCGACGCGAGGAGAGCGGCCGCTACCTGGTCAACTACGTCAGTCTGCGCGTTGTTCTATCGGCGGTCGTCTATGGGCTTCTGGTGCTGGGGTTGTGGCGGCTATCGCCCTACACCGCGGCCACGACGCAAGTCATCGCCATCCTGTGCCTGGCAGCCGTGCCCGAAGCGATCTTCAGCATGTCGCAGTCGCTCTTCGAGGCTCACGAGCGCCTGCTGACGCCGCTGGTGGCAGCGACAGTCAGCACGGCGGTCAAGCTAGGCGCGGGCTTCTGGCTGTTGCGCTCCGGGGCCGACGTGGCCCAGATCGCCTGGGTGGTACCGCTGGCGTCGGTGCTGGGCGTGGCCGTCTTTGCCGGTGGGCTGGCGCGGCTTTTCCGGCAGGCGGGGCCACAGCTGCCGGCGCGGCTCGACCCGACCTTCCTGCGCCACCACCTGGGTTATATGCCCAGCTTCTTCATCATCCAGATGTTCTCCCTGCTCGACTATCAGGCCGACATCCTGCTCATCTCGCTGATGCTGAGCGAGAACGACGTTGGCCTCTACGCCGCGGCGCAGACCATCCTGCTGGGCTTCAACCTGATGCCCGTGGCCGTGCGCACCGCACTCTACCCGGTGATGAGCCGCTACTACTACCAGGCTCCCGACAAACTGGCCGTGCTCAACGACAAGATCAGCCGCTACCTGCTGGCCGTCATCCTGCCGGTAGCCACAGGCGTGACGCTGCTGGCCGGGCCGATCATCGCCCTGGTCTATGGCCCGGCGTTTGGGCCGGCGACGCCGGTGCTACAAGTCTCTATCTGGGCCATCGTTTTCCTGTTCCTGAATGTGCCCCATTCGCGGCTGGCGCTGATCTACAACCGGCAGCGCGACGCGGCCATCCTGCTGAGCCTCACCACGGGGCTGAACCTCGCTCTGAACCTCGTGCTCATCCCACGGGCGGGCATCCTGGGCGCGGCCGTGGCCCGGCTGCTGTCAAGCCTGGCCCTGTTCCTGGTCTTCTACGTCTATGCGCAGACGCGCCTCACGCGGGTCAGCCTGCTGGCCTCGCCCGTCCGGCCGCTGCTGGCCACGGCGGCGATGGCCGCGGCGGTGTGGCCGCTGCGCGACCAACCACTGGCCATCCCCATCGCCGCCGGCGTCCTCGTCTACGGCATCGCCGCCCTACTGCTCGATCTCGTGCCCCAAGACGACCGCGTTTACTGGCGCGAAGTCCTCCGCCGGCGCTAATCGGACAGATTACTCCCCCAAATACTCCAAACGGGCGATTGTTTTGGCGGGCGGATCGCCTAGAATGCTAGTGTTCGCAAGACTGGATGTTTTAGGTTCCAAGGAGACAACTATGTTTAAGAAGACCTTCGTTCTTGTTTTGGCCCTGTTGCTGGTCGCGGTCGGCGTCGTGTCGGCCCAGTCCGGCAACCTGCCGGGTTCCGGCTGGTGGTCTGGGCAGCAGATTCAGAACGTCGGTACGGCCAATGCGTCGGTCCTGTTCACCGCCTATGATGACCAGGGCAACGATTACGCCTGTGGCACCGCCAAGACGGCCGCGCCCGGCCAATCGGTTAACTTCCTGACCAACACCGACTGCTCCGTGTCGGCCGGCTTCGTCGGCTCGGCTGTTGTCAGCGCCGATCAGCCTATCGCCGCCATCGTCAACGTCGTCAACATGCCCAGCGGTCGCGCCGCCGGCATGTACCGCGGCACCGATGGCGCCGACGTGGCCAACACGATCGCTTTCCCGCTGATGAAAAGCAACTTCTTCGGTCGCTCGACGACGCTCTATATCCAGAACGCCAGCAGCAGCCCGAACAACATCACTGTCAATGTGAAGGTCGGCGGCGCGAACTTCAGCAAGACGTTCAACAACGTTCCGGCCAATGCCATGGTGCTGGTCGGCCCGGCCGACACCAATCCGGCAATGAACAACAACACCTATGGTAGCGCCACCGTTACCGGCACCGGCCCGTTGGCCGGCGCGGCGTTGGAGTACCAGACCGCTGTCGCCCTGGGTAGCAACCTGCATGCCTATGCCGCCTTCAGCCCGCAGGACTTTGGTGCCAAGGCCTACTGCCCGCTGATTCGGAGCAACTACGCCCGCCTTAACACAGGCATCCAGGCCCAGAACGTCTCCACCTCGGCTCAGGCGATCCGTGTGACCTACAGCTACCGGATGAACAACACCGGAGCAGTGCAGACCAAGGTCGTCACGAGCGGCTCCATCGCCCCCAACGCGGCAGCCACGTTCAGCACCTGGACGGATCTGCCGTCGGGCGCTGTGGGCGGCGCGACGGTCGAGGGCGTGGGCGGTGGCAATATCGCCGTCATCGTCAACGATGAAACCTTCACCCTGAACCCGAATCGCGTGACGGCCTACACCTGCTTCGCGGATTCGGCCAAGACCAACAAGGTCGCCCTGCCTCTCTATAAGGAGTACTACCTGGGCGATACCTCTGGCGTCCAGGTACAGAACGTGGGCACGGCGGCGGCCAATATCAGCGTGACCTACTACCCGCCGGGCAATCCCGCGGGTGTGACGTTCACGCAGAACAACATCGCCGCAGGCGCCAGCGCGACCTTCTACAATGTTTCCGGCGGCACGGCGTCGTCCGGTAACGCGGCCTCGCTACTGGGCACGTTCGGCGGCGCGGTTGTCAATGCGAACCAGCCCGTCGTGGCCATCGTCAACGAAGAGCCGGGCACCAAGGCCGGCGCGCGTCCCGCCTCCACGCAGGACGCCAAGTTGTACGAGGGTTTCAATCAGTAAGAACCACTAGGCATCCGGTTGAACATGGGCGGCCGTGTTCGGCCACCTGAGAAGAAAAGAAGCCACCCCACCAGGTGGCTTCTTTTCTTGCCCCCTTTAGGCTAGAATCGAAACTATGCGTTCACAAATCAGACAAGCACCGCTGTTCCTTCTGGGCTGCCTGTTGGCCCTGACTCTGCTGCTCGCCGGCTGCGGCGGCGCGGCCGGCAATGCCACCGCGACCATGGCCCCGGCCACGACCGCCGGCGGCGCGCTGGCCACCAGCACCGCCCCGGCCGCCCCCGACACCACCGGCGCTCCGTCTACAACGGACACCTACCCCGCCCCAGTGACCAGCGAGGAGAGCCTGAGCGCCTACCCGTCTGAGGGCGAGGCGGCCGTGCCGGCCGACAGCTACCCCGCGCCCGCGGCCGAGGAGGCCATCCTGGAGCCGCGCTTCCGCATCGACCAACCGGTCACCGCGGCGATGACCACCATCACCGGCCAGGCGCCGCCCAACCTGGTGCTGGCCGTGCTTGACGTGACCTACAGCGGCGTGCCGCTCGGCCAGGGCCGCAGCGATGAGAATGGCGCCTTCGCCATTCCCGTCAGCGGCCTGACCGTGGGCAACCGCATTGGCCTGGCCATCGGCGAGTTGCCGGAGGGTATGGACATCGCCCAGACGGCCGAGGCCTACTTCCCCCACCGGGGCGAGGGCTTCCAGAACCTGCCCAACCTGGGCGTCTTCTACGACACGACGCTGGTGCAGCCCTAACGCACGACGCC
>DAOSMQ010000016.1:0-12851 GCA_035372725.1 Promineifilum sp. (SeqCode) | reverse complement strand
TATGGCGCGGTCGTGCTGCTGGAAGATGATCTGCTCGTCTCCGCCCGCTTTCACGCTTACGCGCGACAGGCGCTGGCGGCCTATGGCGACGACCCGCGGCTGGCTGGCCTGTCGCTCAACAGCCCGTGGTTCAACGGCTTCACCCACCAGCCTTTTGTGCCCTTACCCGACGACGGCGATGTGACCTTCCTGCAACTGAGCACCCCCCACGGCCAGGTCTATACCGCGGCGCAGTGGGCCGCCTTCCGCGCCTGGCTGGCCGCGGCCACACCGGCGACGGGCGCAGCAGCGGTGCATGATCTCCTGGTCGCTCTGCCGGAGGACGACTGGCTGGGCACAAAGGCGCGCTATCTGGCCACTACAAACCGATATTATGTCTACCCACGCGAGTCGCTGACCACCGCCACCGGCGAGCCGGGAACCCACTTCGCGCAAGCGACGAGTTTCTTCCAGGTGCCCTTGCAAGAGCGGCGGCGCGATTTCCGCTGCCTGCCGTTCGACGCGGCTGTGGCCGTCTACGATGGCTTCTACGAACTGCTGCCAGAGCGACTGAACCGCATGACTGACCGCCTGCATGACTGCGACTACACCATCGATCTCTACGCCACGAAGCCGGCGCGCCGGTTGACGACTGACTTCGTGCTGACGACGCGCCCCTGCCGCGTCACTGCGGCTACCTTCGGCCGCGCCCTATGGCCGTTGGAGGCCAATGTGATCGCTGGCGTGCCCGGGCGGGGCATCAACCTGGCGCGGCGGGAGGACGTGATGATGAGCGACGACGCAGCCCTGGCGGCACAGCACGCCAACGACGCCTACTTCGCCCGCTACCGGCAGCCAGGCCGGCGGCGGCGCTGGCGCGGCGCGTGGGCTTACCGGCGCTACCGCCGCTGGCTGGACTAGCTTGCGTGGAACATGTCCAGCACGTCGGCCACCAGGTCGTAGCGGCCGAAAGCGGGCATGAAGTAGAAGCCGCGCACGTGCGGCTGCAGCGCCGCGGCGATCTCGCGGGCGATGTGGACGCCCTCGGCCTGGGGCTTCTCGGCCAGCCGCATCCGCTCGCGCAGCGCTTCGGGGATGATGATGCCCGGCACTTCGTGGTGCAGGAACTCGGCGTTGCGGCTGTTATAGAGCGGCTTGATGCCGGCCAGGATGGGCGGCGGCGGTTCGCCATAGGCGCGCTCATACGCTTCCAGGAAGGCCAGCGCCGCCTCGGGGTCGAACACTGGCTGTGTCAGGGCGAAGTCGGCCCCGTGCTCGACCTTCTTGCGCAATAGGCGCAACTCGGCGTCGATGTCCTTGGGCGTCAGGCTAAGCGCGCAGCCGACGACGAACGTGGTCGGCTGGTCGATCGACAGGCCGGCCTTGTCTAGCCCCTGGTTGAATTGCTTCTTGATCAGCTCGATCAGGCCAGTGGGCACGATGTCGTAGGAGTCCATCGCTTCGGGGTAGTCGCCAATGCGGGTGGGGTCGCCCATGGCCACGAAGAGGTTGCGAATACCCATGGCGTGGGCGGCCAGCAAGTCGCCCTGAATGCGCAGCAGGTTGCGGCCGCGCGTGGGGAAGTGGAGTACGGCTTCCAGCCCGACATCCTTCTGCACCAGGTAGGCCGCCGCCCAGGCGCTCATGCGCATCCGCGCCAGCGGGCTATCGGCGATGTTGAGAAAGTTGGCCCCGGCCTCGCGCAACATGCGCGCGCCGGCCAGCAGCCGCTCGGCGGCCACGCCCTTGGGCGGATCCATTTCCACTGTCAGAATCAGTTGCTTCGCGGCCAGGTGCTGGGCCAGACGGGTCGGCTCGCCGCCAGTGGCCACGCGCCGTTCCGTCCGGTTAACGATTCGCACTTCAGGCATGCTGAGGCTGCTATGGCCTGGCGTGTCCAGCGCCTGGCGCATGGCCCGGACGTGGGCCGCCGTCGTGCCGCAGCAACCGCCGACGATATTGACGCCGGCCTCGACGAAGGCGCGGGTATAGTCGGCGAAGTAGTCGGGTGTGGCCGGATACATCACCCGGCCGCCGGCCATCTGCTCTGGCCAGCCGGCGTTGGGCGCGGCCGAGAGGGGCACGTCGGGCACCAGCTGGCGCACGATGCTGATGAGCCGCAAAACCTGGGCCGGGCCGCCGCTACAGTTGATGCCCACGGCATCGACATCCAGCCGGGCCAGGTGCGTGGCCAGCGCTTCGGCCGGGTAGCCGAGCAGCGTCTTGTCGTCGCGAGTGAAGGTCATCTGGGCGATGACAGGCAGCTCCGGAGCGACGGCCCGCGCAGCGTTGACCGCCGCCTCGATCTCTTTAATGTCCGACATCGTCTCGATGATGAGCAGGTCAACGCCAGCCGGCCCCGCAGCCAGCGCCTCAATTTGCTCACGGAAGGCAGCCTCGGCCTCGGTCATGGGCACGCGGCCGAGCGGCGCCAGGCGCACGCCCAGCGGCCCAATGGACCCGGCCAGCAAAACCTCTCGGAATGAGCCGGCAATCACCCGCCGGGCAATGGCCACGGCGGCCTGGTTGATCGCCGCTACCTGGTCTTGCAGGCCGTGCTCGGCCAGCTTGTAATGGTTAGCGCCGAAGGTGTTGGTCTCGATCAGGTCGGAGCCGGCGTCGATGTAGCCGCGGTGGATTTCGGCCACCAGCGCGGGATTAGTGAGGTTCACGGCATCGAAGGACTGGTCGATAGGGATACCGCGGCCGTGCAGGACCGTGCCAAAGGCCCCGTCCATCAGCACGGGGCCTTGCTCAAGTCGTTGTTTGAATTCCTGGCGATTCATCGTGGGGTGATTGTACCCCATTACTGGCCGAAGAGGCTCTCGATCAGAGGTACCGCCGTCTCCGGCCGCAGCAGCAACACGGAGGCCCCCCCGGGCGTGCGGTAGCTGCTGACGTAATCGTAGTCGAGCACGTCGTTGCGGATGTTACCCGACGGGATATCGCTGATCGTCTTGGCCAACCGCAACATCTGCTCCAGGCTCAGGTCGGTGCGGATACCCTCCTCCACCTCGCGGTAGAGCGACGGCGCGCGCAGCAGCATCTCGCCAATGCCCAGCTTGACCACCTGTTGCCGGGCAGCGAAGAGCACCTGCTGTTGGCGAAAAGCGCGGTTGAAGTCCGTGTCGCCGTGGCGCGTGCGGGCATACTTCAGCGCCATCGCTCCGTCGAAGTGCTGCAAACCGGCCGGGATGTAGAGCGGATCGTAGCCATAGTCCATGTCTGGATATTCCGGGTCGTTGATCTCGTAGGGCACATCGACGTCGACGCCGCCCAGCAGGTCGATGCTGCGGACGAAAGCGTTGAAGTCCACCAGCACGAAGTGATGAATGGGGATGTTGAGGTTATACGATACCGTCTGCATGGCCAGAGCAGCGCCGTCGAGATAGTCGCCATTGCGCGCCCCCAGCACCAGAGCGGTGTTAATGCGGTCTTCGCCGAAGCCGGGAATCTGTACGTAGAGATCGCGCGGCACGGAGAGAATGACGGCTGAATCGGTTTCAGGATCGACCGACAGGATCATCATCGTATCGGTGCGCGAGACGAAGCTTTCGCCCGGCCGCCGGTCGATGCCCATCAGCAAGATGTTCACGCGCGAGTCGCCGTCCCAGGCAGCCACGGTCGGCACGGCCGGAGTCGGCGTTGGCGCAGTCCCGCCGTCGATCACCTGCGCCGGTGGCAGGTCGCCGCCCACGGGCGACAGACCACCCTCAGCGCCGGCGGCATCGACCATTGTCGCCGGCCGGCTCATCAGGTGCTGGACGGTCAAATAGGCAAAGAACAGCACCGCCACGGCCGAAAAGACAAAGGCGGCCGACAAGAGGGCACTCAACCAGCCCGGTAGTAATGGCTGTTTGTACAAATCTACACTCCTGATCCGGGCGAACCCGGATGCACATTGGCCTACAATGGCTCTAAGTATAGCCCTATAACGCTTCCCCTGCTGCTGAGGTTCCCGCCGCAAACCCACCGTTTGCTCTACACCCTGAACGCCCCCTCATAAATGGCAGCCCGCAGACAACCGCCGGCCATGCCAATCAACCATTACTGGCTTTTTATGATGTTTGTGATAAAAATAGTGTGTTCGGCCTTGACCGTAGCGTGGCAAATCAGGTACAGTATCGTGGCTACCTGGCAACCCGCGCCGCTGGTCAGGCACCGTCAAACACTATGTCAATCGATCGCTTTGGCAGGAACATCAACTACCTGCGCATCTCTCTGACCGACCGCTGCAACTTGCGCTGTGTCTACTGCATGCCGGAGGATATGACCTTCCGGCCGCGCGCAGAGCTGTTGCAGGACGAGGAGATGCTCCGCCTGGTGCGTCTCTTTGCTGAGTTGGGCTTCCATAAGTTCCGGCTGACCGGTGGTGAGCCAACCGTGCGCGCCAACGTTGTCGACCTGGTGCGGCAGATGGCGGCTACGCCGGGCGTGGACAAGATCGCCATGACCACCAACGGGCTGCTGCTTGACCGGCTGGCCCGCCCGTTGGCCGAGGCGGGTCTACAGCGGGTCAACATCAGCATCGACACGCTCGACCCCGACCGCTTCAAGAAGCTGACCCGCTGGGGCAAGGTCGAAGAGGTCTGGGCGGGCATTCGTGCCGCCGAGGCGGCCGGGCTGGAAATCAAGCTCAACGCGGTCATCGTCCGCAACTACAACGACCGCGAGGACCTGGTCGATCTGGCCCGCCTGACGCTCCACCAACCCTGGCAGGTGCGCTTCATCGAGATGATGCCCTTTGGCGACGTGGCTGACTTCCAGCTGGCCGGCGTGGTCAGCGAGGATGAGTTGCGGGCGACCATCGCCGCCCACCTGGGGCCGCTGCGACCGGTCAACGACGGTCATCTCGATGGCGAGGCCAGCCTCTACCAGCTGGACGGCGCGCCGGGAACGATTGGCTTCATTAGCTCGGTCACCCATCCGTTTTGCGCGTCGTGCAACCGGGCGCGGCTGACGGCCGATGGCCGGCTGCGCCTATGTCTGCTGCGCGAGAAGGAAGTGGATCTGCTGACGCCCATGCGCGCCGGGGCTGACGACGAAGAGATGCGAGCAACCATCACCGCTGGCATTTGGTGGAAGCCGTGGGGCCATGGCTTGGCCGATGACGTGATCCCCTTGAACCGTGTTATGTCAGAGATAGGCGGTTAGGCCCGCTTCTGTTCGGCCCCGCTGGAAGGCCCCGTGGGCGGGGCAAAGCGCCCTAGCGGCGCGTTGTCGATGCCCCAACTCTGCTGGATGAGATAGAGCGGCCGCCCCTTCACCTCGTCGTAGATTCTCCCCAGGTACTCGCCGATAATCCCCAGACAGATGAGCTGGACGCTGCCCAGGAACAGCACCGCCACCAGTGTCGTCGCCTGGCCCAGCAGCGGCTCGTGCGGCCCCAGCAGGCGCACCAGCACGACGGCCAGAATGGCCACGGCGCTGATGGTCGCCATGACGAAGCCCAGGATGGTCGCCAGTTGCAAGGGGAAGTAGGAAAAGCTAGTGATAGCGTCCAGGGCGAAGGGCAACATCTTCTTGACGCTGGTGAACTTGGCCTCGCCGGCATAGCGCGCCTCGCGGTGGTACTCCACGCCGATCTGCCGGAAGCCGACCCAGGGCACCATGCCCCGCAGGAAGCGGTTGCGTTCGTTCATGCCGCGCAGGGCGTTGATGACGCGCCGATCCAACAGACGAAAGTCGCCAGTGTCCAACGGGATGTTAATGCTGGTGATGCGGTGGATGAGACGATAGAAGAGCTTGGCCGTGGCGAGCTTGAACCACGTCTCCCCCTCGCGGCTGGCGCGGATGCCATAGACGACGTCGTAGCCAGCGCGCCACTGGGCCAGCAGCGCCGGGTAGACCTCTGGCGGGTCCTGCAAGTCGGCGTCGGTCAGGATGACGGCGTCGCCGCGGGCGTAGTCCAGCCCGGCCGTAGCCGCGATCTGGAAGCCAAAGTTGCGCGAGAAGCTCAGCCCCTTCACGCGCGGGTCCTGGGCGTGCAGCCGGGCGATGACGTCGGCCGAGCGGTCGCGGCTGCCGTCGTTGACCAACACCAACTCCCACACTTCTCCCGCTCCGTCCAACACGGCGCGCACGCGCTCATAGAGCGCGTCCAGAACACCCTCCTCGTTGTACACCGGCGCAACGATGGAGATCAGGTCGTGTCGTTCTTCTGCCGACAAGTCATACCTCAAGGCCTACTAGCAAACCCACGTGGTCGGACGGATAGAGCGTATCGTCGTCGGACGCGGGCTTGTCCAGGAAAATCGCCGCCCTCGTTACTTTATACACGGCCGGCGAGACAAAGACGTAATCAAGACAGGCGGCCCAGTCCGTTGGCGGGCGCACCAGATTGGTCGGAAAGGTCGCCAACGGGTCGCGCCCTTTCACCTCGGCGTAGACCGAGCGATACGACTGGCGCATAAAGGCGATGGCCGGGCCGTCGGGCGCTTCGTTGAAGTCGCCGGCGATGACCTGCAAGGGCACGCGCCGCTTATCGTTGAGCCAGCCGACCAGGATCATGGCCTGTTCCAGCCGGGCGTCGCGGTCGGTGGCGACATGATGCAGGTGGGCGCTGACGAAATCAAGCGATTGCCGGCGCGAGCCGGCCGCCCCGGCGGGCAACTCGACGTTAACGCGCAGGGCGATGCGGCCGTCGAACCCCAGCGGCAACACGTCGTGGTAGATGACCGGCAAGCGCGTCAGCACGCCGACACCCTCGAAGCGATGGCGGGCGCTGGCGCGGGGCGCCTGGATGACGCGGTAGGGCTGGTTGGATTTGCCGGTCAGACGAGTGTTGATCTGCCGCGCTAACCAGGTGGCCTGGCCAATGGTCAGACTGATCTCTTGCAAGGCAACGATGTCCGGCTGAACGTCCATGAGTTGGCCGACCATCAGGTGGCGGCGCGCCAGCCAGCGGTCGGCCCGGTTGTGCAGGTTGATAGTGGCGACGGTGAAGGCGAACATACCGGAAGGGACTCGGGCTTAGTCCAGGGCGATCTCGAACGCGCCGGCGGGCACGGCCGTCCGCACAACCTCCGAACCGTTGTGCAAGACCAGCGTCAGCGGCGCGTCCGTGCGCACGCGCACCAGGTTGCCGGCGCTCATTAGGTCCAACGTGCCCTCGTTGCCCAGGGGCAGTTGTCGCACGCCATACTCTTCGGCCCCCTGAAGGTGGCGTCGCCACGTCACCTGCCGCAACGGCCAATCGACCCAGACGCCGACGATGTTCTCCAGGAGCATGGCGATGATCGCCGCCGCCGTCTGGCCGGCGGCATCCTCCTCGGACGGGTCGCCGGGGCTGAGGTCTTCGGGCGCGTAGTGGCTCCACAGGCGGCCGGTCGTCTCGAACAGCTGTCCGACCACATCCAGGTGGGTGAGGGCCAACTTGTGGGCCAGGACATGCTGCTCATTCAGACCCAGGCCGCGCAAGACCATGTAGGTTAGTGTTGGCCAGACGCCGCCGCGCCAACCGTTGCCGGTGCGAGCATTGTAGGCTTCGCTGTCGGCGGCCATGCTCGGCAGCACCATGGGCGTTCGGAATGACCAGGTGTCGCGCAGATGCTGGATAAAAGGCGTCAGCCGCTCCTTGGGCACCAGGTGACCGTCGAGCAAGGCCCAATAGGCGGCGATGCTGCGCACCGGGCTGAAGCGGCCATCAGGGCCAGCATCCTGGTAGAAGCTGTGGTTTTCGTTCCAGAGGGTGGCGTTGAAGCGCTGGATGAGCATTACACGCTCGGCGGAGACCTCATCGGCCAGGGCTTGCTCGCCCAAAAGGACGGCCATACGTTCCAGCAGGGCCGCGTCCAGCGTGGCCTGCGCTGAGGCATCGACCCACGTCCAGTGGGCATGGTGGGTGCGGCCGCCGGGCACGCGCGGCTGGTTGGTCAGGCCACTGCTGTACGCCGTCGCCCAGTACAGGCCATCGGGCCAGGTGCGATTGGCACGGCACCAGCGATGGTAGGCCAACAGAGGCCAAAAGGCGTCAGCAATGCGCGACGCGTCGCCCGTCAGGCGAAAGCGCCGCCACTCGCCCCAGGCCAGCAGGGCCGGGCCGGTGCTGTTCGGCTCATAGGGCTGGTGGAAGTCGCGACCATCGTCTGGGTTAAAGGCGCGGCAGATGAAGCCAGTGTCGTGCTGCCGGGCGTAGAAGTTATCGAGAGGATCGATCAGCGCCGTTGAACCGGGTATGTAGCCAGCCAACTGGCTCACGAAAGCGGCCGGGGCCATCTCGACAGGTTGATCACCGGATGGCTGTAGATAGGGGGCGATCAGGCGCGAGTTAGTCGCCGGCGCGCGCAGACAGGACCACAGATGCTCCCAAGCCGTCCAGTAGAGCCGCTCCCAGCCCGGTTGCTGGGGAAAGACCGGCACCGGCAGGCAGGAACGTACGTCGGCAAAGTTGGTCAGCGACGATCGCCGCTCGCCCTGGCGAAAGGGATTGCGTTCCACCAACGGCTCAGCCGGCAACTGGAATCTGTACGTCATACCCTACCCCTCTCCGCTGAGTGTTCGCCACAGTCAATGGGAGATGGGCCGGCCTGGCAGCGAGAACCACAGTGGTTCTCATCGCCAGGCCGGTCATATGAAGAGCAGCCGGTTAGGGCTGAATTTCCTCAATGGTGACGTGGGCAATGGCATCGCCGGCCGGCGCGGTGGGGTTGCGCGATGGATCGCGTGGCGTGATGGCCTCGACCACATCCATTCCCTCGATGACCCGGCCAAAGATGGTATATGAGCCGTCTAGCTGGCTGACATCACCGTAGGTGATGTACCACTGGCTGCCGTTGGTGTTCGGGCCGGCATTGGCCATAGCGACGACACCCGCCTCGTTATGCGACAGGCTGCTATCGATCTCGTTGGGGATCATGTAGCCGGGGCCGCCGCGGCCGGTGCCGCTGGGGTCGCCCGTCTGAGCCACAAAGCCGGGCAGCACGCGGTGGAAGGTCACGCCGTCGAACCAACCCTCGCGGGCCAGAAAGACGAAGCTGTTGACCGTCTGCGGGGCAGACTTGGGCAGCAGTTCGATGGTGAAGACGCCGCCATTGGCCATCTCAACATGGGCCAAATAGCGGGCGTCGGTGTTGATCGTCATCGGCGGCGCGGCCTTGTATTGGCGCGCGGCCAGTTGTTGCAGCTTGATTTCGTCTTTCACAAAAGCCTCCCAGGTTTCAAAATCGAAGGGCAAGTTTGAACTAGGAATGACCTGCCCGTTGACAACGGCCGACGGCGTGCCGGGCAGGCCCAGCGCCACCGCCTCACTCTCCAGTCCGGACACGTACTCGGCAAAGTCGCCATTGTCCAGCGCGGCCGTAAAGGCGTTGCCATCCAGCCCCAGTTCCACGGCCAGGTCAATGAAAAACTGTCGCGCCTCTGCTGCGCTCAGCGCGCTCCAGTCATTCTGGCGCTCGAACAGGGCGTCATGATACTCCCAGAACTTACCCTGAGCGCCGGCCGCCTCGGCCGCCTCGGCTGCCTTCTGGGCGTTAGGGTGGATGCTGGTCAGCGGGAAATGCCGGTAAATGATTTGAAGGTCATCGGGGTAAGCGTCTACCAGACGCTTTAGCAGGGGGGCGAACCCTGCGCAGCCCGGTCACTGAAAGTCGCCGTACTCGATAATGGTAACGGCGGGGTCTTCCAGATCGCCCTGCTTCCAATCTCTCTCGCGGGCCTGTGTGGGGTCGTCGGCGTTGGCCGCCGGGACAGCGGTGCTGTCGGCCGCCGTGGTCGCCCTGACGGTCGCCGTGGGGGGGCTGTCCTCGCCCGGCCCGGCCACGGCCGTGGGGTTGCTAAACTGGTCTGCGCCGGAGCCACAGGCGGCCAGCAACCACAGCAAGGGAATGAGCAACCAGCTAAAACGTCTCATCGTCGGCGCTCCTTCATGCGGGCCATCTCGCCCGCCACTATGATAAGGCGTAGAGGCCGCCCGCGCCCACTCGCGGCAGCGGAGACATGCCTCTCGCCCACAAGGTATGGTAGGGGCGGGTCTGAGACCCGCCCCTACCTGGTACACTCGTCAGCGAACCGTCAAGCCAGTTCTAGCGACGCGGCGGACGTCCACCGCGGTCGCCACCGCCACGGCGGTCGCCGCCGCGGTCGCGGCCACCGCCGCCGTTGCTGCGCGGGCCGCCGCTGCTCTTGCGGGCGGCGTCCTGGGCACGGGCCTCGTCGAGACTCCAGCCCTCCAGCACGGCCCGGCGAGACAGGCGAATCTTGCCCTCCGGGCTGACGTCGGTCACCATGACCATGACCTCATCGCCCATGCGCACGGCGTCCTCGACCCTCTGCAGGTGCTCGGAAGCCAACTGGGAGATGTGGACCATGCCGTCCTGGCCCGGCGTCAACTCGACAAAGACGCCGAAGTCGGTAATACGCACGATCTTGCCGGTGAAGACCTCGCCCGGCTCCGGGTCGTGGGACAGGGCGTGGATGCGCTCCAGCGCCGCCTCGGCTTTCAGGCCATCGACGCCGGCAACAAAGACCGTGCCGTCGTCCTGGATGTCGACCGAGACCTCGAATTCCTCTTCCAGCCCGCGGATGGTCGCCCCACCCTTGCCGATGATGGCGCCGATCTTCTCAGGGTCAACCTTGATCGTCAGCATCCGCGGCGCGTAGGGGCTGAGCTGCTCGCGCGGCGCGGCGATGGTGGCCAGCATGCTGTCCAGAATCTGGAGGCGGCCGACGCGGGCCTGCTCCAGCGCCCTGGTCATGATGTCCATGTCCAGGCCGGTGATCTTGATGTCCATCTGCAGGGCGGTGATGCCCTCGCTCGTGCCGGCGACCTTGAAATCCATGTCGCCGAGATGGTCTTCCATGCCCTGGATGTCGGTCAGGACAGCGTACTTATGGCCATCAGTCACCAGGCCCATGGCCACGCCGGCGACCGGCCGCTTGATAGGCACGCCGCAGTCCATCAGCGCCAGGCTGGAGGCGCAGACGCTGGCCTGGCTGGTGCTGCCGTTGGAAGACAGCACTTCGGAGACGACGCGGATAGTGTAGGGGAACTCGTCTTCCGACGGGATCATTGGCAACAGGGCATTTTCAGCCAGCGCGCCGTGGCCGATCTCGCGGCGACGCGGGCCGCGCATGGGCCACGTCTCGCCGGTGGAGAAGGGCGGGAAGTTGTAGTGGTGCATGTAGCGGCGGCTGTCTTCGGGCGACAGGCCATCGAGCTTCTGCGCCTCGCGGGGCGTGCCCAGGGCGACGATGGATAGCACCTGCGTCTGGCCACGCTGGAACAGGCCGGAGCCGTGGGCGCGCGGGCTAAGACCCACCTCGGACGACAGCGGCCGGATGGTGGTATAGTCGCGGCCGTCCGGGCGGACGCCGTCGTAAAGGATGCGATCGCGCACGACCTTCTTGATCTCGTCGGCAAAGACCTCGCGCACGGCCTTGGGGTCGGTCGTCTCGTCGTCGGCCAGGAAGCTATCGACGACCTCATCGCGCAGGGCGTCGAGGGCCTCGTTGCGGGCCTCACGCTCCGTCGTCGAGGCGATCACTTCGGCGACGCGGCCGCCGATGCGGCCCTTGGTCATCTCAGCCAATGCCGCGTCAGAGACGACGATGGTCGGCTCGCGCTTCTCTTTGCCCACGGCGGCGCGCATCTCTTCCAACAGGGTGATGATGGGTTGCAGCGCCTCGTGGCCAAAGGCCAGGGCCTTAACCATCAGCTCTTCGGGCACTTCGTTGGCCGCCGCTTCGACCATGATGATGGCGTCACGCGAGCCAGCCATACGCAGGTCAAGCTGACTTTCAGCCATCTCCTCGACGGTTGGGTCAACGACGAATTGGCCATCAATGTAGCCGACACGGACCGCGCCGATGGGGCCGCCCCAGGGCACGTCGGAGATGGTCAGGGCCGCGCTGGCGGCGTTGACCGACATGATGTCTAGCAGATGGATGCTGTCAGACGACAGGGTGGTGACGATGACCTGCACCTCGTTGCGCATGCCGTCGGGGAAGAGCGGCCGCAGCGGCCGGTCGGTCAGGCGGCTGGTCAGCACGGCCTCCGTGGTCGGCTTACCCTCGCGGCGGAAGAAGCCGCCGGGGATGCGGCCCGCGGCGTACATTTTCTCTTCGAAGTCGACGCTGAGCGGGAAGAAGTCTAGCCCTTCGCGGATGTTCTTCGACATCGTGGCCGTGGCCAGCAACACCGATTCGCCCACCTGGAGCGTGACGGCTCCGCCGGCCTGCTCGGCCAGCTTACCCGTGGCGATGGTGAGCTTGTGGCGGCCCACCGTGGTTGAAAATACAGATTCCGAATTCATTCTACTTTCCTTCAGGATAACACGGGCCGACAGCCAGTCCGCCCATACACAGAGAACGATCGCCGGCGCTCAGGCAACCGGCAACGGCAAGACGGGCCGTCGGCGAGACAGCCGCTTTTCGTGCGGATGCGCTGTCGGTCGTAACGACAATTGATGATCGATCCCGATTCCAATTACGGGGAGCAGAATGGGGTTAGGGACTGGGGATTGGCTCTTACCGCCACCGATTAGGGTAAGCGACAATACCCAATTCCTAAACCCGGCCGATTGCCTGCTCCTAAGAAAAGGGCGAAGCACCCTTCGCCCTTCCCAACATATTTCCAGATTTAGCGACGCAGACCGAGCCGTCCAAGAATAGTACGGTAGCGGTCGGGGTGTTCCTTGCGCAAATAGGCCAACATGCGGCGGCGCTTGCCAACCAGCTTAAGCAACCCGCGGCGCGAGCTTTCATCGTGCTTGTGAGTATTCAGGTGTTCCTGGAGCTGGCGAATGCGCTTATCCATCAGCGCGATCTGCACCTCCGGCGAGCCAGTGTCGCCGTCGTGCGTCGCAAAGTTGTCGATCAACTCGGCTTTCTCTGCCACAGTCAAGGGCATGTCAATTATCCTCCGTACTTCT
>DAOSMQ010000015.1:0-13387 GCA_035372725.1 Promineifilum sp. (SeqCode) | reverse complement strand
TGGATGTGGAATCTGCAACTATTCTAGCGCAAGGCCTGAAGGCAATGGGCGCGGGCCTGGCGATGACCGGCGCTATCGGCGCTGGCGCAGGCATCGGTATTCTGGTGGGCGGTGCGGTGCAGGGCATGGCCCGCAACCCCGACGCCGGCGGCACGATCCTGACGAACATGATCCTGGGCATCGCCTTTGCCGAAGCGGTCGCCATTTATGCCCTTGTGGTAGCCCTGATTATCCTGTTCGTCTTCTAGACGACGAACCGCACAAAGAGGTTACGAATGGAAGCTCTGGGAATCAATCTAGGCTACCTTATTGTACAGATACTGGGCATCATCTTCTTGCTGCTCATCTTGAAGGGCTTCGTCTATCAGCCGATGCTGCGCGTTCTGGATGAACGGAAGGCGCGCATTGCCAAGGGGTTGGAAGATGCGCTCCAGGCGGACATTGCCCGCCAGAACGCCGACGCCGACGCCAAGCGTATTCTGGACGAGGCCCGCTCTGAGGCGGCCAACATCCGCCGCGAGGCGGTCGTCGCCGCCGAGCAGGCGGCCAAGGACGTCGAGATGCGCGCGCGCGAAGATGCGAAAGGTATCATGGCCAACGCTCAGACCGAAGCCACTGAGGAGCGCAACCGCATTCTGGCCGATCTGCGCGGCCAGGTGGCGGCCATCTCCATCGCCGCGGCCAACAAGCTGGTTGGCGAATCGCTGGACGATCGGCGTCAACGCCAGCTCATCAACGAGTTCTTCAGCCGTGTGCCGGCCGATGTCGCCTCGCTGAAGGGCGATGCCGCCGAAGTGACCAGCGCCCTGCCGCTGACGGCTGCTGAACAAGAGTCAGTGCGCCGGACGGTCGGCGCGCAGACGGTTCAGTTCAAGGTAGACCCGTCGATCCTGGGTGGGCTGATTGTGCGCGTGGGTGATCGCGTCGTCGATGATAGCGTCGCCAACCGCATGAGCGCCCTGCAGGAGTCGCTGCGTCGTTAAAGCGCGCCTGCCGGCGTGCCCATTGGCTATCGAATGCGCTCTCGTTAAGAGAGGGGAGAAGCGGCGGCCGCGCCGAAACGGCCGCCAACGTCTTTTGCTGGTTGACAGGTTGGCCCAAGCAACAGGCCGGGCGACGGCAGTCGCCTGGCCTGTTTTGTTATGAGCGCTCCTTGACAGGCCTGCCGCCCGGCGTTAGCATCCACCCGGAATCGTAGAGATCGCTGATATGAATCAAGATAGTTCATTGCCGCCCCGCCCGACCCTGACCGACCAGTTGCGCGCCCGCACGCACTTTATCATCGATCCTATCGTCACGACGATGGCGCGCTTTCGCCTCTCGCCCGACCTGTTGACCGTCGTCGGCGCGCTGGCGCACGTGCTCTTCGCCTACCTGATCGGCATTGGCGCGTTCCGGTGGGCAGCGCTGGCCATCGTCCTGGTGTCGCCGCTGGACGCGCTCGATGGCGCGCTGGCGCGCAAGGTGGGGCGCAAGCAGGGCGGCTTCGGCGCGTTCCTCGACTCGTCGCTCGACCGGCTGGCCGAGATCGTCCTCTTCGGCGGCTTCATCTATTACTACTACACCCACAACGACCCGCGCATGATGGCCATCGCCTATCTGGCCGTCACTGGCTCGCTGATGGTCAGCTATGCCCGGTCGCGCGCCGAGGCGCTGGGCTACTCAGCCAAAATGGGCGTCCTTAGCCGCGTGGAACGCTACATTGTTCTGGTGGTCTTTCTGGCCCTGGGCATGCCCCAAATCGCCCTACCTATCCTGGCCCTCTTCACCTATTTCACCTTCTTCCAGCGCATGTTCGCCGTCTGGAAGCAGTCGCGGTAGGAGGGACGGTCGTGGCTGCGCGACGTCGTATTGAACCATATTGGTACGCCATTGGCCTGGTCTGGCTGGCCCTGGCCGCGCTCTTCGTCACCCACCTGCTGACCGGGTTCACGCCGGCGCGCGCGGCTGTCTCGCTCTTCGGCTTCGCCATCTACTGGTATGCCATCTGCATTCTCGTCGGCGTCGGCCTGGGCACGTGGGTCGTGGCGCGGCTGGCCGACCGGCGGGCGCGAGCGATCTTCGAGACGACCGTGCCGGCCGAGGTGCGTGCCCGGCCGCTGGCCGAAGTCAGCCTGCCGGAGGGCGCGGCGGCGCTATTGGCCCGCCGCAAGTTGGCGACGCTGGGCGATTTGCTCTACGAAGTCGGTCTCGACCCGCGCCGGCTGGGACTGAAGTTGCCCGACTGGGCGGCCGTCGATGCCGCGCTGCGCGCCACGCCCGACGTTGACCCCGCCTGGCTCAGCAACACCCCCTGGCGCGTCTGGAACCCCGACCATGCCTGGGGCGGGCTGCTGTGGATGCTGGTGCTGGGCCTCCTCGGCGCGCGCCTTTACCATGTGCTGACGCCCTCGCCCAGCATGGCCGCGGTGGGCATCTATTCGTGGCGCGACTACTTCCGCTACCCGTTGCAGTTGCTCAACTTCCGTAGCGGCGGTCTGGGCATCTACGGGGCCATGGTTGGCGGGCTGCTGGCGGTGCTGCTCTACACGCGCCGCCACCGGCTGCCGGCACTGGCCTGGGCCGATCTGGCCGTCATCGGCGCGGCACTGGGGCAGGCCGTCGGCCGCTGGGGCAACTTCTTCAACCAGGAACTCTATGGCCGGCCGACCAGTCTGCCGTGGGCCATCACCATCGACCCGCTCCACCGGCTGCCCGACTACGCCGACTTCAGCACTTTCCACCCCGCGTTCCTGTACGAATCGCTATGGAGCCTGCTAACCTTCGGCGTGCTGCTGGCGCTCCATCACCGGCGCGGCCAGCGGCTGCTGCCGGGCGAACTGCTGGCGCTGTACCTCGTGGCCTATGCTATCGGCCGCAGCCTGCTGGAGTTGGTGCGCCTGGACAGTCGTGCCGTGCCCTTCCTGGGGCTGGAGACGGGGCTGGCCGTCGCCACCGTCGTCTCGTTGCTGGTGGCATTGGCGGCTGTGGTGGCTGTCGTCGTCCGGCGGGCGCGCCGGCGTCGGCTAAGCGGCGGCTAATCGTCGCTGGCCGGGGGTAGTGCGTCTGCTACACTTAGGGCTGTCGCTCGCCTGGCCATCTCCGGCGGCGAACGAAAGGTTGAACCGTTGTTCTCGAAACGCACCGCTCCCATCCTCGTCATCCTCGTCGCCGCCGCGCTGGTGCTGCTGGCCGTGTGGCTGGCCGGCCGCGTCCTCAACGGTGATGACAGCCTGTTGCGCAACGCCAGCGTCCGCGACGCCGCTATCACCCCCAACGCCGACGGCGACACCGACGCCACCCTGATCCGCTATGAGCTGTCGCGCAACGCCAGCGTGTCCATCTATCTGGAGAACGCTGCCGGCCAGCGCTTCTACTTTCGCCAGGACAAGCCGCGGGGCGCGGGCGAGTATGAGGTGCTCTTCAGCGGCGTCGTCGATGGCTACCAGCTGGCGGGCGAGACCATCGACGGCGACATCCTGGCTCGCCTGCTGCGCGATGGCGACTATACCTGGACTATTGTCGCCACCGACCTCGCCGGCGTCACCGAGACGCAATCAGGGGCGTTGACCATCAGCGCGGCCGACCCACAGCTGCCGGAGATTCGCAACTTCAGCCTCGACAAGGACACCTTCACGCCCAACCGCGACGGCATCGCCGACCGCATCCTGGCGCAGCTCTATCTGCCCAAGGAGGTCGCCTCGCTGCGCGTCTACCTGCAGATGGCCGACGGCAGCGAAGCGCCCATCGCCGAACAGGAGCGCGACATCCCGCTGAACATGCCCGGCCGCCATTACTTCGACTACGAGGGTGGCGTTGACAATGGCGAGACGCCCCCGCCCGACGGCACGTACCCGCTCATCGCCGTGGCCGAAGACCTGGAGGGGCAGCGCGTGCGCGTCGAGAGCGAGTTGACCATCCAGTTCGGCGGCGTGCCGCGCGGCTACATCATCTCGCCGCCGACGGGCAACACGGTGCAGTGGAGCGCCACGGCCGTGTCCCTGTGCGACACCATCACGTTCACCCTGACCGTGGAGAACGACGGCAACACGCCCATCCGCACCACCGGCCCCGCGCCGGGCACGGTCTACGACTCCGACTGGAACTACAATACCGTTGGTTGGCCCACCGAGTCCGGCGCGTTCCGCGTGGCCATCGGCTTCGAGAACGAGCTGACCAACTACCCCTATCGCTGGGCCGTGGGCAACGTCGAAGACTTGCAGCGCATCGGCGACTACTACTACCTGATGCCCAAGCAGCGCGCCGTCATCACCGGCAGCATCCGTGTGGTCGATGTCTTCGGCGTGCGCAACCCGCAGCCCATCTGGGCCGGCCTCATCCACGAGGACGTAGAGATCACCGCCTTCAACGACCGCGTCGATACGCAGGCGATCCTCGTCGATGTGCCCGACGCGAACAACATGCCCACCTGCGCGCCGCGGGCCATTCCCGTGCGACCGCTGACGGGGGCCAAGCAGTAATCCGCCTGGTGACTACGCTCCTGGGGGCAGTGAACACCTGCCGCGCCGCTCTACTTCCTTAGCCTCCCCTGAATGTCATTGGAGGGCATATTACAAGTGGATACACTAAGGTCATTGTGGTTGGCTGGCGCTATTCGCGCAGAGTGGGCGTGATCCCGTACCCCGTACAGGATTTGATAACAGGCAAGCGACTGACGGCCCACGTCAGTCGTTTTTTATCCATGAAACGACATCACATCACCATCACTCTCAGCGCGTCATTGCTTGCCGCGATCGCCTTCTTGCCGTCCTGCCGACCGGAAGCCGTCACGGTCGAGGTGACGCGCCTGGTGGTGGCCGCGCCGAGCGAGACGGCTGCGCCACCTTCCCCCACGACGGCGCTGGCTGGCGCGGCCACCAGCGCGCCCACCGTCGCCGCGCCGCCCGTCCCTGTCGAGGTCACCGTCGAGGTCACCCGCCCGCCCCTGGGCACGGCCGAGCGGCCGGTGCAACTGCTCTTTCTGCCTACAACGACCGCCGCTGTGATTGCCCAGCGCACGGAGCCACTGGTGGCGGCGCTGGAGGCGGCCACGGGCGCGGAGTTCGCCGTCGGTATCCCCGACAACGAGGCCGCTGTGGCGGCGCTGCTGTGCGCGGCCCCGGCCGACGTCATCGCCTTCGTCTCCGCCGCGGCCTACACCGTGGCCCATGACGAGTGCGGCGCGGTGGCCGGGCTGGTGGCCCGCCACGACGATGGCCTGACCTGGCAGATGGGCATGCTCGTGACCCGCCCGGGCGCGGCCGGCGCGCTGGATGACCTGGACGGCCGGCGCTGGGCTGTGGCCGACACGCGCAGCCTGCCCAACTACCTCTACTTCCGCGCCCAGATGGCCGAAGCGGGCATCGAGCCGGGTGAGGTCGTGACCACGCCGGAGGACACCAGCGCCCTGCTGGCCCTGCGCGATCAGGAGGTCGATTTCACCACCGCCGACTTCGTCCCGCCCATCATGCCGCTGGAGCGGCAATGGATCTACGGGGAGACGGACCCGGAGGAGTGGCGCGTGTTGGGCATTGCGCCGACGCGTAGCCCCATCGGCTATGTGCTCGTCGCCGGGGAGCCTGAGCTTGGCGGCTACCGGCTCCGCGACGCGCGCGCCCGGCTGTTCGACACGACGCCCGATATCTTTGACGTGACCCGTATCCTGGCGCTGAGCGAGCCGATCCCCAATGAGACGGTCGTCTTTGGCGCGGACTTTCCCCTCAGTCTGGCCCGGCAGACGCTGGCGACGATGGTCGAGTTCACCGCGTCCGAAGCCTGCCGGACATCGCTGTGCTCGGCCGACCTGTACGGCTGGACCGGACTGGAACCAGCCGATGATGCCGCCTATGACCCAATTCGCCATATCCAAGACACGCTGGAACTGGAAGCTGCCGACCTATGGGCAGAACTGGACTGAGATGATCGACGTCGCCATCATCATCGTCAGTTGGAACGTTCGCAACTATCTGTCGGACTGCCTGCGCTCGGTTGCCGCCGATCTGCGCGCCTCGCGGCTGCGGGGGGAGATTTGGGTGATCGACAACGCCTCCACCGATGGCACGGTGGCGTTGTTGGAAGATCTGTTCCCGCAGGTGCACGTCATCGCCAACCAGACTAACGTCGGTTTTGGCGCGGCCAATAATCAGGGCATGCGCGCCGCCGCTGCCAGCCGGCCGCGCTACTACCTCTTTCTAAACCCCGACACGCTGGTGCGCCCGGGAGCGATTGGCCGGATGGCCAAGTGCCTGGACGACCGGCCCAAGGGGGGTATGGCCAGCGCGCGGCTCATCTTTGGCGACGGCCGTTTCCAGCACAGCGCCTTTTCCTTCCCCGGGCTGGGGCAGTTGGTTTTCGACCTCTACGCCATGCCGCCACGCCTCTACGACAGCCGGCTCAATGGTCGCTATCCGCGTCGCCTCTTCCAGCCTAACCGGCAGCCCTTTGCCGTCGATCACCCCCTGGGGGCAACGATGCTCGTTCGCGCCGACGTCGCTGAATCGACCCAGGGCTTCGACGAATCCTTCCACATGTACTGCGAGGAGATCGATTGGAGTTGGCGCGTGCGCGAGTCAGGCTGGGAGATCTACGTCGTGCCGGAGGCGGAAATCGTCCACTATGGCGGCGAGAGTTCGCGGCAGATTCCGGCGCAGTCGATGCTGAATCTCTGGGAGAGCCGGGCGCAGCTCTATCGCAAGCACCATGGGCCGCTGAAGCAGCGGGTCGCTGGCTGGCTGGTGCGCCGCAAGATGGCCCGCCGGGCGCGTCTGGCCCAGGACCCGCAACTCAAGAACGCCTACGAGCGCATTGTGCTGGCCTGGTCGGCCGACGCGGCCGGTCGCAAGGGCCTGGCCTAAGGCACGAAGCGCTCAATCGTCGCCGCTGCCCGCAGGCCGTCGAGCCAATCGCTGAATGCCGCCTGCAAGAGGGCGGCGGTGGCGTCGGCCGTCAGTTCCCGCTCCGGGTCGCGCTCTGTCACCTGAATGATGTAGTAGATCGTCTTGCCGTCCGCGCCAGTGACGGCGATCACGTCGCTGATCTCTTCCGGTTGCAAGGCAAAGGCGGCTGCCTCCACCTCTGGCACCAGCAAGGACCCCCGCGCGAAGAAGCCCAGATCGCCGCCGATCTCGGCCGTAACGCGATCGACCGAGTTCTGCTCGGCCAGGAAGGCGAAGTCGTCGCCGGCGCGGGCGCGGTCGAGCACGGACTGGGCCAGCGTGGCGTCGTCCATCTGGATGTAGCGAGCGCGCACCTGCTCGGCCGTCGTCGGCACGCCGGCCGTCACCCGCGCGGTCATCTCCCCGACGGTCATTTCCGCCGCCAGCGCCGCGCGGAATTCGTCTTCGGTGTAGCCGTTGGTCTGTAGCCAGGTGTCGAACTCGGCCGGGGTGGCGTAGGTGGCGCGCAACTCGGCCAGCTTGGCCTCGACGGCTTCTGGGGCGACAGCGACGCCCTCGGCCGCGGCCGCCTGAACGATGAGTTGCCGCTCAATAAGCGCGTCGAGCACCTGTTGGGCGGCGTCGGCGGCGGGCGCGTCTGGCTGCGCCGCCGTGAAGCGGGCCAGCTCCCGCTCAAAGGCGGCCAGAGTAATGTCTTCGCCATTGACCAGGGCGGCCAGCGGCTCAGTGGGCGTTGGCGTCGGCGGGACGGGCGTGGACGTGGACGCCACGGGCGGGGGCCGCGTGGCCGTGATGGCCGGGGTCGCAGGCGCGGTTTCGCCGGTCGCCGCGGGGTTTTGGCGGCAGCCAGCCACCAATAATAACAGCAGCGCCAGGAGCGTCACGATACGATAGTTCATAGCCGCGATTATAGCGCGGACGCGGGCGGGGAAGAATAATACGCCGACAGGGCTTTTCCAAAGTTGCCTAGCGACCATTGACCTGACAGGTGGCCGCCTACCTGTCAGGTCGGTCCGCCTGGGTGACTTTGGTAAAGCCCTGAGCACGCCGATGACGCCAATGGACACCGGGAAGACTCCGGCGGGTTCATTGCCTCAGTGAACGAATAGAATCCAAAAGAGGATGGCCACCAGCAGCACGCCACCGGCCACCAGCAGCACCCGCGTGAACTCCATCGCCACGCTGATGAAGTAGCGCACGGCCACGGCCAGCAGCGCCAGCACGATCACCGCCAGCATGATCCAGCCGGCTGTTGTCAGGTTTACTCCGTCCATTCCCCCTCCAGGCCATTGACCGCCACGACGCGGCCGCGCTTGATGACCGTCTGCACCAGGTTCGTGCCGAAGCGATAGCCCAACTGGCGATAATCGGCCACGTCGAGGATGAGCAGGTCGGCGGCGTAACCCGGCGTCAGGCTGCCAACCTCGCGGCCGCGGCCGATGGCATAGGCGGCGTTGAGCGTCGCCGCGGCCAGCGCCTGCGCCTGCGTCAGGCCCATGTAGCGGCAGGCCAGGGCGATGACCATCTGCATCGACTCGCACCAACACGTGCCGGGGTTGCAGTCGGTGGCCAGGGCCAGCGCGCCGCCCGCCGCCAGGATGGCCTTGGCCGGGGTGTAGTCGCGGTGGGCCAGGCCAAAGGGCGTGCCCGGCAGACCAACGGCGATGGTGTCGCCCCGACCGAGCGCGGCGATGTCCTCGGCCGGCGTGCTGACCAGATGATCGGCCGAGACCGCGCCCAATTCCACCGCCAGCCGTGTGCCGCCCAGGCCGACGAACTCATCGGCGTGAACCTTGAGCCGGTAGCCCAGGGCCGCGGCGGCCTCCAGAATGCGCCGCGTCTGCGCCAGGTCGAAGACGCCCGCCTCGCAAAACACGTCGCAAAAGAGGACGACGCCCCGCGCGCGCATCCATGCTGCGCCGGCCGGCAGCGTGTCGTCCACCAGGTAGTCCACGTAGCCGTCGGTGTCGCCGGCGAACTCGGCCGGCACGGCGTGGGCGGGCAGGAAGGTCGGCGTCAGTTCCACTGGCTGGGCCGCGCTCAGGGCCATGATAGCGTCGAGTTGGCGCAACTCGGCCGCCGTCTCCAGACCATAGCCGGTCTTGGTCTCGGCGCTGGTTGTGCCGTGGCGCAGCATCCGCGCCAGGCGCGGCTGGTTGTTGGCCACCAGGTCGGCCACGCTGGCGGCGCGGGTGCGCCGGACGGTGGACATGATGCCGCCGCCGGCGGCCATGATCTCCATGTAGCTGGCTCCGGCCAGGCGCTGCTCAAACTCAGTGGCGCGGTCGCCCTGCCAGGGCAGGTGGGTGTGGGGATCGACGAAGCCGGGCACGACGCAACGCCCGCCGGCGTCGATCATCGCCTCGGCCCGAAATCGCGCTTGCAGCTCGGCCGTCGGCCCCACGGCGACGATCCGTCCGCCGTCCACGGCCACCGCGCCGCCGGCCAGCAGGCCCAGATCGCCCAGGGCCGCGCCGCGCTGGGGGCCATCGTGGGGCGGCACCACGCAGACTTGTCCGGCGGAGTAAACGAGCAGATCGACGATCTCCATCACGCGCCTCCTGGGTTGGCCTCGCGCAGCCAGCGCGCGAGGACGACGACGGCCAGCAACATCACCACGGCGGCGATGAGGCTATTGCCCCACATGCCCACGCGCAGCCAGACGGCCGGGCCGATGATCGACCCGATGGTGCGCCCGGCGGCCATCGCGCCGAAACTCATCGACATGACCACGCCGCGCGCCTCCGGCACCAGTTCGGTCAGCAGGGGGATGGCCCCGACGACAGCGATCTCGAACAGGAAGAAGAGAGCCACCAGCGCCGCCAGGGCGGTCGTCAGGCTGCCGGCGCTGAGGGGAATGAGCAGGAAGACGCCCGCGGTCAGCACGCCGCTGAGGGCGACGACCGGCCGCTTGCCAAAGCGATCGACCGACCAGCCGGCTGTGGCCTCGCCGCTCATCTCGGCCAGGCCGATGAGCGTCGTCGCCAGGCCCAGCCCCGTCAGACTCAGGTTGAAAGTGCTCTCCATCCAGTCACCGTAGACGATGAACAGCGCCTCCTGGGCAATGAGCGGCAGGAGCATGTACAGCGCCGCGGCCCAGATAATCGGGTGGCGGCGCAACATCTGCCAGGTGTAGCCGATGGTGATCGTGCCGTGGGCGTGGCGGCGGGCGGCCGGCAAGGTGCGCCAGAGCAGCACCGTCCCGACTGCGCCGCCAATGCCCAGCCACAGGAACGGGGCCGGCCAGCCCTGCCGGCCAATGAGCCAGCCCGTCAGCGGCGCGCCGATCAGAAACGCGCCGCTCCAGCCGAACTCGGTGATGGCTAAGGCCCGGCCGCGCTGTTGGTAGGGCACGGCATCGCCCAGGTAGGACTGCATGGCCGGGTCGTAGATGACCTTGACCGCGCCGACAACCACCAGGGCCGCGCCCAGCGTCCACACGGCGGGCACGCCGGCCACCAGCAGGGCCGCGGCGCTGAAGACGGCCATGCTGAGGGACATGACATTGCGGCGGCCGTAGCGCTCAGCCAGCGGCGCAAAGACGGGGCTGAGCAGGCCGGTGAAGTTGCGCAACGAGATGAGCAGATAGATGGTCGTCACCGGCACGCCCAGGCCGCGGGCGAAGGCGGGCGCAAAGGGATAGACGACGCGCAGCATCGTGTTCAGGCAGAAGCGGGCGAAGGTGAGAATGCCCAGTTGGATGGCGCGGCGCGCGTCCCAGCCCCAGTCGGCCGCCGGCAGCGCGGAAAGGTCGGCCGGCGGCGCGGCGGGCGAGCTATCGGGCGAGTGGTTCATCAGCCTGTTAGTTTAGCCCAAGCCGGGGATGGTGCTACAATCCGAGCATGCCTCGCAAAACTCTTGGCGCAACCTCGCCCCCCCTGCCGGCCCGCGAACCGGTCGCGCCCATCGTCGGCCGCAATCGCGTTCTCCTGGCCATCTTGTTGCCGTTGGCCGCGGCTCTGCTGCTGGGAATCATCACCGGCGCGCTCTTCCAGCGCGGCGAAGTCGCCAGCGCCAGCGCCGCGCCACTCTTCGCCGCGCTGGGTCTGGCCAGTTGGTTCCTGGGCCTGAAGCTCTATGGCCTGCGAGGGATGGCCCTGCGCGGCGGGCGGCCGCTCTTCGCCGGCATCGGCTTCGCGGTCTTGGCCTGGGTGGTGGCGCTTATTGGCCGCTACATGTTGGTTGAGATCGTCGCCATTCGCTCGGCCGGCTCCGGCCGCGCCTTTGCCTATCTGCTGCTCTTCGAGGCCTTCGCCGTGCAATTGTGGGCCTTTGGTCTGGTCTTTCGAGCCTTGGCCGACTATCGCGGCGGCCTGACAGCGGCCATCGTCAGCGGCCTGCTCTTCGGCCTGGTCGGCTTCACCCTCTTTGGCGAGTCGTTTGTAGCCGGTATGGACGTGTCTGTGCTGGCCGGACTGACCAGCCTGCTCTACTTCCTGCTGTGGGGCGTGCTCTATGGCATCATCCGCCTGCGCACAGGCAGCATCCTGGGAACCATCCTGGTGCAGGCCCTACAAACCTTCACTGTCTGGTTCGTCTTTCAACCGCCCGACGACTTGAAGATAGCGGGCCTTCAGACCTGCTTCCTGGCTACCGGTCTGCTATTCCTGATCATCATCTGGCGGCTGTGGCCGCGGCAGGAAACGGATTACCGCATCTGAGAGCGACAGCCGGCAGGCGCATGGAGCGGGGCCAACAGGGCGCAAGCGCGCCAGAAAGCTACAGGAGATTGGCATGACGACCTACGAAAACATCCTTACGCGCGTGGAGGGCCGCGCCGGCGTGGCCCAACTCGACCGGCCCAAAGCGCTCAATGCGCTGAACCGCGAGCTGATGACTGAGCTGATGACGGCGCTGGAAGCGTTCGACGCCGACCCCGCCGTTGGCTGCATGGTCGTGACTGGCAGTGACCGCGCCTTCGCCGCCGGGGCCGACATCAAGGCCATGGCTGCGGCCACCCCGGCGCAGATGATGGCCGGCTCGTTCATCGATCTGTGGGATCGGCTGCACCACATCGGCAAGCCGGTCATCGCCGCCGTGTCGGGCTTTGCCCTGGGCGGCGGCTGCGAGCTGGCCATGGCCTGTGACCTGATCATTGCCAGCGAGACGGCCCAGTTTGGCCAGCCGGAGATTAACCTGGGCGTCATCCCCGGCGCGGGCGGCACGCAGCGGTTGACACTGGCAGTGGGCAAGGCTGTGGCCATGGAGATGGTGCTCAATGGGCGCTATCTCTCGGCCGAGGAAGCGCGGCGCGCCGGCCTTATCAACCATGTCTACCCGGTTGAGGTCTACCTGGAGGAAGCCGTGCGGCTGGCCAACGAAATCGCCGCCCGTGCGCCCGTGGCCGTGCGGCTGGCCAAGGAGGCTATCAATGCCACTTTCGAGATGTCGCTGCGCGCTGGGTTAGACCACGAGCGCCGTCTCTTCTACTTGCTCTTCAGCACCGAGGACCAGAAAGAGGGCATGGATGCCTTCATCAACAAGCGCCGGGCGGAATGGCACGGCCGCTAGGCCGAAGATGAGCGCCGGTTGATTGTTATCGCTTTGTTACCGCGTTTGGGGCCTGGAGGGGTAGACAAGGTACCTATTAACCGCTATAATGCGGGCATCGTAGGTAGCAAAGTCTAGTCGATGAACCTTACGACTTTTCTTACGATAAAGTAGATTCCGGAAAAGAACCGGTTGTAGAGGTAATGAGAGATGATGTGGCTGCTTTTCTTCCTCGGTGCGTCTGTATTTAGCTCGATCTTCGTTCTGGCTGCGGGCATCATGTCCTCGCGCATGAACCGGCACGACAACTACGTCGAGACCTTCATCACCGACACACGGGAAGCTCCCTCCGACAACACGGCGCGCACGCGCGGCTAATCGCTCGCTCGCTGCCTGGCAAGCCCACTGTTGGCAGCACGGCTGACCCGGATGATAACAGCCGTCCAATTCTGGACGGCTGTTTTTATTTCCAGTCCCAGGCAGCTACCGATAGGCCACCGCCCGACAGGCCACCGCCAGTTAGACCGCCGCCGGTCTGTTCTCGGCGAACTGCATCCGGTGCAGTTGTGCATATAGGCCGTCGGGGTTCAGCAATAGCGAGGCATGGGTGCCCTGCTCCACAAGCTCACCCCGGTTCATCACCAGAATCCAGTCGGCGTTCATCACGGTGCTCAGCCGGTGGGCAATGACAAACGACGTCCGGCCGACCATCAGCCGCTCTAGCGCCTCCTGCACCAGGCTCTCGCTGGCGCTGTCGAGCGAGGAAGTCGCCTCGTCGAGGATGAGGATACGCGGGTCTTTCAGAATGGCGCGGGCAATAGCGATGCGCTGGCGCTGGCCGCCACTGAGCTTGACGCCGTGCTCGCCGACGGCCGTGTGATAGCCCTCGCTCAAGTCGCTGATGATGAAATCATGGGCATTAGCAGCCCTGGCCGCGGCCTCGATCTCTTCGCGCGACGCTTCCAGGCGGCCGTAGCGGATGTTGTCGTAGACGCGGCCAGGGCTGCTAATGCCCATGATTT
>DAOSMQ010000014.1:12605-13677 GCA_035372725.1 Promineifilum sp. (SeqCode) | reverse complement strand
GTCTCCGGCGACACGTCGGGGCAAAGCTGGCGATACTCGCGGTTGGTGATGCTGCCCGATTCGCGCACGAAGTTGACCGCCCGCGTCTGCCGCTCGTTCATGCTGCGCGTCCAGCGCGGTGGGGCCGCCCGTTCGCGCTTGTTCGACAGGACGACGGTAAAGGAGTGGGGCGTGGCCCGGAATTCCGGCGGCGGGTGGCCGGCCTGCACCATCTCCTCAATCATCTGGTCGATGCCCAGCCCCAACTCCTCAATGTAGCCCCACTGGAACAGACCATTGACCAGCCGTGGGTTGCGCGAGAAGTGCTCGTCGACGAGATTCTCCAGGGTCATATAGCCGGGCAGGCCGCCGGGGCTGATGATCTCCAGCCGGTCGGCGTACATGCGGATTTCGATGCGCCGGCCGGCGATGCGGTAGTCGCGGTGGGCGACGGCGTTGATGAGCGCCTCGCGCACCGCCCGCCGCGGGTATTCCAGCACTTCCTCGCGCTCCAGCCCATTGACCGTCGCGCCGATGCGCATCTCGTCGAAGACGATGGCCCAGGCGCGGTCGATGATGTCGGCCAGTGGCCCGGTCAGTTCGGCGCGCCGGCCATAGCCCACGCCGCCATCCTCGCCGCGCGGCTCGGTGCCGGGGAACTTGACGAAGACGACGCCGCTCTGAGGTACGAAGGCCTGCGGGTTGCGGCCGAAGAGCAGCACGCCAATGAGCGTCGGCTGCCCCTCGCGGTCGGTCGCGCCGATCTCGTAGAGCAGTTGCGCCGGTGACGGGCCGCGCGTGCCCGTGCGCGTCTCGCGCTTCTCCACGTACTCATCGATCGTTTCCGCGTTGAGGTCGTCGCGGCGCGCGCCGGGGATAGTCTCTGTCTCGAAATCGACCGTCGGCCGGGCGATGCTGAGGGCGCGAATCTCCTCGCCGCTGAGGGGGCGGTTTTCGTCGCGCTGGCGCACCAGAACGCGGCCGTCGGACAGGCTGTGCAGCTCCAGGCTGCGGGGCACGTTGATGCCGATGAAGCGCCCGCCGGGCAGCTCAACCGACTGGAATTGCGTCGGCACAGGCGGCCGGCACAGGG
>DAOSMQ010000014.1:0-12505 GCA_035372725.1 Promineifilum sp. (SeqCode) | reverse complement strand
CTTGGCCCGCACCTGAATCTGGGGAAAGAACTTCTCGTGCTTCTTGCTGACGCCGCCGCCGATGATGATGACATCGGGCCAGAAGAGCAACTCGATGTGCTGGAAGTAGGCGTTCAGCCGCGTGCCCCACTCCTTCCAGCCCAGGCCGTCCAACTCACGCACGCGGTCGGAGGCCCATTGCTCGGCCGTTTTCTTGCTGTCGCGCAGGTAGACGCGCCCCAACTCGAAGTTGGGCACAAGACGACCGTCGAGGAACAGGGCGCTGCCGATGCCCGTGCCGATGGTGAAGACCATGACCACGCCGCGCTCGCCCTTGCCCGCGCCAAAGTACATCTCGGCCAGGCAGGCCACGTCGGCATCGTTGCCCACGGTCGTCGGCTGGCCGGTGGCCGCGTGGATGCGCTCGGCCAGGTTGACGCCCGCCCAGCCGGGGAAAGCCAGCGCCGTCGGCGGGGTCATCACCTCGCCGCGCATGACCACGGCCGGGAAGCCAACGCCGATGGGGCCGCTGTAGCTGAACTGGTTGACCAGATCGGCCACGATGGCGATGACCGTCTCTGGCTGGAACTCTGGCGGCGCGGGCAGGCGCAGCCGTTCCGTCACCAGTTCGCCCGTGGCCGCGTTGACGATCGCTCCCTTGATGCCCGACCCACCAATATCGATGCCCAGCAGTTCCATGTCGTTTTCCCCGTGGCTCTAGCCCGTGTCGCCAATTGTCTTATAGAACAGCGGCGGCGCCGCCACCGGCGTATCGCTCAGCGTCAGCGCCGCCGGAATGTCGCGTTGCGCCGCTTGCAGGGTCATGTCGTCGTCAGCGTGGATTTCGCCGATGACCTGGCCCGGCTCGACCCGGTCGCCGATCTTGACCGTCAGCAGGAAGCCGACGGCCGGATCCACCGTATCGGTCTTCACCAGCCGGCCGCCGCCACAGCGCACGCACACCCAGCCCAGTTCAGACGTGTCCATCGCGGCGATGTAGCCGCCGGCGAGGGCCTCGACCGGTTCGACGTAGAGCGCCTGGGGCAGCCGCGCGGGGTCGTCCACCTGTCGCCCGTCGCCACCCTGGGCCACGACCAGTTGGCGAAACTTGGCCAGGCCGCGGCCGTCGGCCCGCGCCGCGGCCACCAGCGCCTGCGCCGCGGCCGGCGTGGGCGCGCCCCCGGCCAGCCAGACCATCATGCCGGCCACGACGCGGCAATGCTCCCAGAAGTCGGCCGGCCCGCCGCCGTTCAGCGTCGCCAGGGCCTCTTTAACCTCCAGCGCGTTGCCCACGGCATGACCCAGAGGTTGATTCATGTCGGAGATGAGGGCCACGACGCGCCGCCCGGCGTCCTGGCCGATGTCGACCATGAGTCGGGCCAGGTCTTCGGCCGCGTCCAGCGTGGGCATGAACGCGCCGCTGCCCATCTTCACGTCGAGCACGATGGCATCGGCCCCGGCGGCCAGCTTCTTGGACATGATCGACGCGGCGATGAGCGAACGGTTGCTGACCGTGGCCGTCACGTCGCGCAGGGCGTAGAGCTTGCCGTCGGCCGGGGCCAGGTCGGCCGTCTGCCCGGCCAGCACCAGGCCGATGTCGGCCAACTGGCGCTTGAACTGTTCCAGCGACAGGGCCGACGACCAGCCGGCGAACGACTCCATCTTGTCGAGCGTGCCGCCGCTGCTGCCCAGGCCGCGGCCGCTCATCTTGCCCACGGGCACGCCCAGCGCGGCCACCAGCGGCAGCACCACCAGGCTGGTCTTGTCGCCCACGCCGCCGGAGGAGTGCTTGTCGACGATATGCGGGGCCACGTCGTGGAGGTCAAGCGTCTCGCCGGAGTGGGCCATGGCCAGCGTCAGATCGACCGTCTCGCGCCGGTTCATGCCGCGCAGATAGATGGCCATCAGCAGGGCCGCGGCCTGGTAGTCGGGAATGTCCCCGGCGGCATATTCGCGGATGAAAGCGGCGATCTCCTCGCTCGATAACTCGCCCCCATCCCGTTTGCGGGCGATCAGGTCGACCATGCGCATACGAATTGCTCCAATCGCGTCACTTGTGGGCCGCCCATCGGTAGCCCGTTCCCCACCCACCCACTTCACTGCCCGGCTGTCTAGTTTATGAATTATATCAGGAATCGGTATAATGCGGTTGTGCCGCGCCGGCGGCTTCCGACATCCTTAACCACGGAATCGACACAGGCACCGCCCGCCACCATTGAAACCGGCGCGGTTCCTTTCTCAGGAGATACCTATGACCCAAATGGTAGACATTCTTTTGCGTGGCGGCACCGTCGTGACCATGAACGACAGGTACGACGTCTACGAAGACGGCGCAGTGGCCATTCGCGGCGACAGCATCGTCGCCGTTGGGCCGACGGAGGAGATCGCCCGCGACTATCAGGCCGCGGAGACGGTCGATTGCGCCGACAGCGTCATCATGCCTGGCCTGGTCAACGCCCACACCCACATCCCCATGACCCTGATGCGTGGCCTGAACGACGACCTGCGCCTGGACGTCTGGCTGGGCTATTTGATGCCCGTCGAGCGCGAGTTCGTCACGCCCGCCTTCGTCAAGCTGGGCGCGCGCGTGGCCTGCGCCGAGATGATTCGCTCCGGCGTCACCTCCTTCGCCGACATGTTCTATTATGAAGAGGCCATCGCCGAGCAGGTGGCGGAGATCGGCCTGCGCGCCCTGCTGGGGCAAACCATTCTCGTCTTCCCCGCGCCCGACGCCGAGACGTTCGAGGACGCGCTGCTGCTCTGCCGGCGCTTCATCGAGCATTGGAACGGCCACCCGCTCATCCAGCCGGCCGTCGCCCCCCACGCCTGGTATACGGCCACGCCGGAGCTGCTGCTGGCCTGTGCCGACCTGGCCCGCGCCTTCGACGTGCCCCTGCATACCCACGTCAGCGAGACCAAGCTGGAGGCCGACAACAGCGTCAACCAGAACCACATGTCTGTCGTCACCTGGCTGGAGCAACACGGCATCCTGGACACCAAGCTGCTGGCCGCCCACTGCGTCCACATCAACGAAGAGGATATGTTCAGCCTGCGGCGCGTCGGCGCGGGCGTGGCCCACTGCCCGTCGAGCAACCTCAAGCTGGCCAGCGGCATCGCCCCCGTGGCCCAGATGCTCAAGCTCGGCCTGAAGGTCGGCGTGGGCACAGACGGCCCAGCCAGCAACAACGACCTGGACATGGTCGAGGAAATGCGGCTGGCGTCGTTTATTGCCAAGACGGCCGCGCAGAACCCGACGGTGCTGCCCGCCCGCCAGACGCTGGAGATCGCCACCATCGGCGGGGCGCGGGCCATTCACATGGGCCATCTCACCGGCAGCCTGGAGGTAGGTAAGCGCGCCGACGTCGCCGTGCGCGACATGCGCGGCATCCACAATCAGCCCCACTTCCACAACCACCCCGACGCGGTCTACTCGCGCATTGTCTATTCCAGCAAGGCCAACGACGTGGCCCACGTGCTCTGCAACGGCCGCTGGCTGATGCGCGACCGCGTGCTGCTGACCGTCGATGAGGATGCCGCGCGCGAGGCAGCCATCGACGTGGCGGCCAAAATCGACGCCTTTGTCATCGAGCGCGAGTCCAGCCCTTACAACAAACTGGTGCTATTGGCCGGTGTCCAACGGCTGGAGAGCTTCGAGGTACAGGTGAAAGCGCCGGTGGACGACGACGCGGCCGTCCACGCGGCCCTGTCGGGCGGGCCGATCACGGTGACGCGCGCCGCCCACTACCGCCAATATGACCACTACTTCATTTTCGCCAGCGGCGACCCGGACGCGGCCCGGCTGCGCTATCGCGAAGACGAATTCATCGATGAATCGGGGGAGGTGACGCAGGTGCGCGCCCGTCTGACGCTCATCGGCGAGGGAGAACGCGAGGAGTTGCCCAATGCGGTCATGCTCTCGCGCTCGCGCTTCCTGGCCACGGCCGACCGCAGCCTGCGCTTCTACCAGGAGTACTTCGCCCCGGCGCGCGAGCTGCGCGTCCACAAGGACCGCTACCGCTGGCACATCCTCTACAAAGCCACCGACTTCGCCATTAACCTCGACCGCGTGCTGGAACCGGAGTTGCCGGGCTACTTCCTGGAGATCAAGGCCCGCACCTGGTCGCGCAGCGATGCCGAGCGGAAGGCGGCGCTGATCACTGAGTTGCTGGGGCAGTTCGGACTGGAGCTAGATCAGGCCGAGCGCCGCGAGTACACCGAGATCGCCCTGAACGCCAACACGGAGAAAGAAGGGGCCAGAGGTTAGGGGGTAGGGGCTAGGGAAGAGCGTTCTTCCCTGGAACCTAATCCCTGGCCCCTAGCCCCTGGCCCCTATAACCTAGAAGCCGACCAGTTGCTGGAACTTCATGACCGAGTTCAGGTCGCCCTCGACTTTGACCTTGCCGGTCATGAAGGCCATCATCGGGTTCAGGTTGCCGCTAGACAGGTCAGCGAAGTCCGCAGTGGTCATCTTGATGGTCGCGCTGGGCATGGCCACCGGCGCGCCCTCGTTCACGGTCAGTTGTCCATCGGCGATATTGACGAACCACTGCCCACCATCCGGGCCGCTCAGATCAAACAGGATACCCATGTTGGTTCCGGTGGCCTTGTCCGCCTGGAAGCGGGAGGGCATGGTGCTAAATAGATCGGCTGTGCTCATCTTTCGGTCGTCTCCTTAAGGGCTGTTGGCTATCCCCTACCGGGCTGGTAGCGACGAGAAGGGTCGTGGTTTACCCGCCTTGTGTGCTCTTTTCCCGCGACGCGGGGCTTCGAAGGCGAGTATAACAGGGGGGTTGCCTCTGTCAAGCAGCGCCCGCTTGGTTAATGTTTCCTCAACGACAGCCCGACGATAGGTCGATAAGACCGCGGGGGCTGTTGCCGAGCGGGGCGCTTGTGCTAGAATGCGCGCTAGTTTACCGGAGAGGAAGAGACGGGCGGCCAGATGATGCCGCTTTTCGTCGTGTATTCCCAAACTTGAATCACAAATTCAACATCTTCCGGGAAGGGGCTTAACTTCATGGAAAACAATGAAACCAATCCGGGCAAGCGCCTGTCTTGGCCGCTGATTGTCGGCTTTGTGGTGGTCGTTGCCCTCATTCTGGTGGGGCTTTTCCTGCCACCGATCTCGCTGGGTACGCGCCTGGGGCTGGGCGGCGATAACCAGCCGACAACCGCGGACGCCACCGCAGCGCCGGAACAGACGACTAGCAGCGAGCTGCCCGACGGCGTGACGCTGACCGCCGGCAGCGCTGTCGGCGTCAGTCGCGTGGCCGCGGCCGACCTGGCCACGGCCGACGCCGCGCTGGCCGAAGCCGCGGCAACGCTGCCCGCCGACGCCAGCGGCGATGTCTACGTCCTCGACTATAGCGGCGACGTCCCCACCGGGCAGATCGCCCTGCCGTTGCCAGCCGGCATCGCCTCGCCCAAGACCATCGACCTTTTCGGCTGGGACGGCGCGGGCTGGCAGCACGTCGCTGGGCAGATCGACCCCGCCGGCGCGCAGGCCGTGGTCGCCAATGGGCCGCTGCCGCGGGCGCTGGTGTTCGTCCAGTCGGCCCCGGCGGCCGAGCCGGTTGTGGCCGCCGAGTTGTCGCCCGAGGCCGCCTTGCCGGCCGAGGTCGCCCCGCTGTTGGGCGAGACCTCCGTCGGCGCGCTGGTGCTGGGCGAGAACGGCTCGCTGGCCGGCGATGTAGCCGCCGTGCCGGACGAGGCCACCGGCAGCGCCCGCTTCCTGCGCCTGACCAACCGCGGCGCGGTCATCGACCAGACCGCCCTGACTGCCCTGCTCGACAACGCCGCCATCCAGGACGCCCAGGTCAACAGCGTCGTCGGCCAGGCCAAGGCCGAGGGCTATGCCGGTGTCCATCTCGACTACCAGGGCGCGCCGGCCACACAGTCGGCGGCCTATACCGCCTTCGTCACCAAGCTGGCCGACGCGCTCCACGCCGAGGGACTGCAACTGGCTCTGACGCTGGGCTTGCCGGCCGCCATTGACAGCGGCTGGGACACCGGCGGCCAGGACTGGGCCACGCTCGGCCGCCTGGCCGATGTCGTCTATGTCCAGATGCCCCTCGACCCGACCGCCTATGGGCCGGGCGAGGCCGCCGACCAGCTTCTGGCCTGGGCCACTGGGCAAATCGACCGGAGCAAGATCAACATGCTGTTGACCGCCGGCGCGGTCAACAAGGTTGGCGATGCCTACACCGAACTGCCGGCCGAGCAGGCTCTGGCCGACCTGGGCACGCTGGAGTTTGTCGAAGGCGCGGCCGAGATCGACCCCGGCGCGCCGGTCGAGGTGGCGCTATCCGGCTCGGCCACGCCGCTGGAATGGGACGGCGAGGCCCTGGCCTACCGCTACACCTTCGAGCAGGCCGGCCAGCCGCAGACCGTCTGGCTCATTACCGAGGCGGCGCTGACCGACCGGCTGCGGCTGGCCAGCGAGTATAACCTGCGCGGCGCGACGGTGCGCGGGCTGGGGTTGGGCAGCGGCCCGGCCTATGCCGCCGTGCTCAATAGCTTCATGGGCAATGGCGACGCGCCCCAACCCGGCGGCGCGGCCATCGCCTGGACCGTGCGCGATGCCGGCGACAACATCGTCGCCAGCGGCACGGGCGCCGACCTGAATTTTGCCTGGACGACGACCGAGAATCCCGGCGATTACCGCGTCCAGGCCGCGCTGGTGCTGGGCGACACGACCGCCGCTCTGGGCGAACTGCCGGTGACTGTCGGCGGGGCGGCCGTGGCTGAGGCCGAAGCGCCGACAGCCACGCCGGAAGCGACGGGGGAGGCCACGGCCGAAGCCACCGCTGCGCCGGCCGGAGCGGCCACGCCCGCGGCCACCCGCCCGTCGGCCAACCTCGGCGCGCCGGGCGAGGCCACCGCCGTCGTCAACGTGCCCTCCAACGTCCGCACCGGCCCCGGCATCTCCTATGGGACTATCGCCGGCGGGGCGCAGGGCGGCACGGTCGTCGAACTGCTCGGCCGCAACGCTGCCGGCGACTGGTATAACATCAGCCTGCCCGGCGGCGAAGAGGGCTGGATTTCCAGCAGCCTGGTAACGGTCAACACCGGCTTCAACACCAGCAGCCTGGCGGTCGTCGAAGCGCCGCCCCCCGCAGCGGCGGTTGCGGGCGCGCCCCCGGCCAGCGGCGCGGCGGCCGCGCCTGTGGTCGTGCCGCCCTCGGTCGCGCCGGTCGGCAACGTCGGTAACTTCGAGTTGGGCGGCCAGGCTGCGGGCCTGCCCTCCGGCACCATGCAATACGCCGGCATGACCTGGGTCAAGAAGCAGTACAAGTGGAACCCCGGCGACCCGCCCGAAGCCGTGGCCGGTCTCATCAACGAGGCCCACGCCTCAGGTATGAAAATCCTGTTAAGCATCCCCGGCCAGTTGGCCCCCAGCAGCATCGACTTCGAGGCTTACACGACTTTCCTGGGCGGCGTGGCCGCGCTGGGGCCAGACGCCATTGAGGTCTGGAACGAGATGAACATCGACCGTGAGTGGCCCGCCGGCCAGATCGACCCCACTTCATACGTCAACAACATGCTGCGGCCGGCCTACCAGAAGATCAAGGCGGCCAACCCCAACGTCATGGTCATCACCGGCGCGCCGGCCCCGACCGGCTACTTCGGCGGCTGCGGCGGTGGTGGTTGCGACGACGCGCCCTACGTGGCCGGCATGATGGCCGCCGGCGCGGGCAGCGCCTCCGACTGCATTGGCGTCCACTACAACGAGGGCATCATGCCGCCGTCGGCCACCAGCGGCGACCCGCGCGGCGCGGGCGGTCACTACACCCGCTACTTCCAGGGCATGATCAATGCCTACACCGGCGCTGGCGCCGGCGCGCTGTGCTTCACCGAGCTGGGTTATCTCAGCGGCGAGGAATGGGGCACGCTGCCGGCTGGTTTCCTCTGGAGGGCCCCTTATAATCTGACTGTGGCTGAACAGGCGCAATACCTGGCCGAGGCCGTGCGCGTTGGCGTGCAGAGCGGCCGGGTGCGCCTGATCATCGTCTTCAATGTCGACTTCAAGACGTTCGGCGACGACCCGCAGGCTGGCTACGCCATGATCCGGCCCAATGGTAGCTGCCCGGCGTGCGAAACGCTGCGGCAGGTCATGGGCCAATAAGCGCAGGAGGAGAAAACCCGAATGAAGCCGAATCGCAAGCTGAGCCTGATGCTCATTGCCGCTTTCCTGTTGCTCCTCGCCGCCTGTGGCGGGGGGCAGGAGGCCGCCCCAGAGCCAACCGTCGCCAGCGGCGTGGTGGCCACGCTGCCGGCTGAGACGGCGGCCACGCTGCCACCACCCGTCGTCGAAGGCGAAATCCTGCCCACGCCGACGCTGGCCGCGCCAACCGAGGGCGGCGAAGTCGCCGTGCCCGCCGAGCAGCCGACGACAGAGCCGGCCGTCAGCGGCCCCTGGCCGGCCGACCAGTTCGGCTACGGCATCCAGGTCCACGGCAACGCCACCGTTGGCGACCCGGCGGCGACCATGCAGGCCGTCCGCGACCAGTTGGGCATGAACTGGGTCAAGATGCAGGTGCAGTGGTGGTTGGTGGAGGCCGACCGCGACGGCGATCAGTGGTTCTTCTACGACGCCGTCATTGAGCAGGCCCACCAGCACGGGCTGCGCCTGATGGTCAGCATCGTCGGCGCGCCGGCCTGGAGCCGCGCCGCCGGCGACGAGAACGGCCCACCCGACGACTACAATGAGTATGCCCGCTTCCTGAGCGAGATGATCGACCGCCACCCGGGGCAGATCGACGCCATTGAGGTCTGGAACGAGCAGAACCTCGACCGCGAGTGGACCAGCGCCAACGGCATCAGCCCGGAAGACTACGTGCGCCTCCTGCAGGTCGCCCACGACGCCATCAAGGCCAAAGACCCCAACATCATCGTCATCAGCGGCGCGCTCTCGCCCACGGGCACAGGCGACTGGATCAAGTGGGCCGATGACTTCGACTACCTCGACCGCGCTCTGGCCGCCGGGATGCTCAACTACGCCGACTGCGTTGGCGCGCACCACAACGGCTACAACATCGCCCCCGACGTGACTTTCGACGCCGCCGGCAACACCGCCGAGGCAGCGTCGGCCGGCTTCCGCGGCCCGTTCGACAACCCCCACCACTCCTGGAGCTTCAAGACCACGCTCGACACCTACGCCCAGAAGATTCAGGCCGTTGACCCGAATAAGAAGCTGTGTGTGACGGAGTTCGGTTGGGCCAGCGCCGAAGGCTATAGCGAATATCCGCAGGGCTTTGAGTTCGCCCTCGACAACACCCTGCAGGAGCAGGCCACCTATATCGTCCAGGCGTTCCAGCAGATGCACGACTCCGGCGATGTCTGGCTGGCCTTCCTGTTCAACTTCGACTTTGGCAACAAGGGCGGCGGCCCGACCGACGACCCCGTGCCCTATAGCATCATCGACACGGCCGGCATCCCCCGCCCCGCCTTCGGCGCGGTAGCAGACATGCCCAAGAATCCGTAAGCAGTAGGCAGTGGGCAGTGGCCAGTAAACAGTAGGTCAGTAGGTCAGTAGGTCAGTGGCTTGTTCGTTGGCCCCTGCCATTGACGCACTGTCCTACTGACCCACTGAATACTGAATACTGGATACTGGATACTGGATACTGAACACTCCCCCATGCGCCGCGCCCTCGCTGTCCTCGTTCTCCTGTTGCTGGCCGGCTGCACGTCGCTGTTGGGGCCGGCGGCGCCGCCGCCAACAGCTACGCCGCCGACAGCCACGCCGCCCACGGCCACGCCCCTGCCCACCGACCTGCTGGGCGACGAGCCGGTGGTCATGTCCTTCCCCTCGCCCGACTACGGCATCCACGTCTTCATGTGGTGGAAGCCGGACACAGCCCTGCGCGACCTGGGGCTGGTGCAGGCCATGGGCTTCACCTGGGTCAAGCAGAAGTTCCCCTGGCGCGAGGTGGAGGGCATCGAGAAGGGCCAGTACGACTGGTATCGCACCGACTACATCGTCGAGCAGACGGAGCGGGCCGGGCTGAAGCTCATCGTTCGCCTCGACCAGCAGCCCTACTGGTCGGAGCCGGCCGACAACCAGTGGCAGGAGAACGGCCCGCCCGGCAACCTGGCCGACTTCGGCGACTACTGCGGCGCGGTGGCCGGGCGCTATCGCGGGCGCATCGGCGCATACCAGGTCTGGAACGAGCCGAACCTGACCCGCGAGTGGGGCAACCGCCCGCCCGACCCGGTGGCCTACACCGCCCTGTTGCGGGTCTGCTACACCGCCATCAAGGCCGCCGACCCCGACGCCATCGTCGTCTCCGCCGGGCTGGCCCCCACGGGCACCAACAGCGCCGAGGCCATGCCCGACACCGACTTTCTGCAGGGTATGTACGATGCCGGCGCGGCGGCCTACTTCGACGTGCTGGGCGTCAATGCCCCCGGCTACAAGGCTCCGCCGGAGCTAAGCCCGGCCGACGCCGAGGCCCCGGAGTATGGCGGCGGGCGCTGGTTCGCCTTCCGCCACGTCGAGGACATGCGCGCCCTGATGGTGGCCAACGGCGACGGCCGCAAGCAGGTGGCCATCCTGGAGCTGGGCTGGACGCTCGATCAGGTCAACCCCGACTACGCCTGGCACGCCGTGGACGAGGCGACGCAGGCCGCCTACCTCGTGCGCGCCTATCAGTATGCCGCCGCGCACTGGCAACCGTGGGTCGGCCTGATGACGACGATCTACATCGCCGATTGGGAATGGACGCCGGAGAATGAGCAATGGTGGTGGGCCATCGTCTTGCCCGACGGCACGCCGCGCCCGGCGTATGATGCGCTGAGGGACATGCCGAAAGAGTAGGTTCCAGGGGCCAGGTTCCAGGGAGAAGCGCTCTTCCCTGGAACCTGGCCCCTGGAACCTGGAACCTTGCTTGGAGGAGACACATGACATTCTGGGTTCTGGCCGCATCCTACTGGGTTCACCTGCTCTCGACAGTCGTCTGGCTGGGCGGCATCGCCCTGATGGCCTTCATCGCCTGGCCGGCACTGCGCCAGGGCACGCTATCGGCCAACCAATGGTTCGCCCTGCAAAAGCGCTTCCTGCCCTGGGTCAACGCCGCCCTTGTCCTCCTGCTCATCACCGGCTTCGTCCAGATGACCAACGATGAGAACTACCACGGCTTCCTGGCCATCGACAGCGTCTGGGCCTGGGCCATGCTGCTGAAGCACATCGCCTACATCGGCATGGTCGTCCTGACGGCCACGCTGCAATTCGGCCTCTACCCGGCCATGACCCGGCTGGCGCTGCTGGCCGAGGCGCAGCCGGAGATGGCCGCGGCCGAGCGCGAGCGTCTGGCCGCCCGCGAAGCGCTCTTCCTGCGCCTCAACGTCCTCTGCGCCATGACCGTGCTGCTCTTCACGGCCATGGCCACAGCCGTGTAGCGCGGGTTGGCAACCCGCCTCTTCGTCCGACGACCATGTAGCGCGGGTTGGCAACCCGCCTCTTCGTCCGACGACCATGTAGCGCGGGCTGGCAGCCCGCCTCTTCGTCCGACGACCATGTAGCGCGGGCTGGCAGCCCGCCTCTTCTCCCCAGAACTTCAGCAGCATAATCTGACAACCGAAGACGGCGGGATGCCATCCCGCCCTACAACTTAATCCGTTACAACGACCAGTTCGGGCGCTTGCGCCCCTGGTGTTCGCGGCCGGCTGGCTTTCGCCCAGCGCCGCCGCGCTGCCAACTAGCGCCAGCGCCAGCAGGATAATGATTAATACAAGTGGCCTTTCGTAAGTTTTTTCGTAAGCGAGCCAGCCTAGACTATCTCTAGGCTCATCAGCGCTGCCCCGCAGATGCGCCTGGGATAAAAACATGATTCAGGCTCCAGCTACCAATAAACTCGATTCCTTCTCCCCGACGATGGCACGGCGCATGAACCGCCTGGCCAAGCTGGGCCTGGACTACGCGCTGACTCTGCCGACGCTCATCCTGATTGCCCCGCTGCTGCTGGTCTTCGCCGTCCTCATCCGGCTCGACTCGCCCGGCCCGATCATCTATCGCCGGCGTGTCGTCGGCCGCAACGGACGCGAGTTCGATGCCTACAAGTTCCGCACCATGTACGTAGACGGCAACGACCGGCTCATCGCCAACCGCGATGCCTGGATGGAAGTGCTGAACGGCGACATCGACAGCGACCCGCGCCTGACCCGCGTCGGCCGCTTCCTGCGCCGCTACGGCCTCGACGAGCTGCCGCGGCTGTTCAACGTCCTCAACCGCACCATGTCGCTCGTCGGCCCGCGCATGATGACCCGCGCCGAGCTGCTGCGGTTCGGCCATCGCGTCGACGGCTATTGCAGCGTCCAGCCCGGCCTGACCGGCCTGTGGCAGGTCAGCGGCCACAGCCGCCGCGTCGACGACCGCATCGAACTGGAATCGCGCTACGTCCGCGACTGGTCGATTGGCCTTGACCTGCATATCCTGTTGCAATCGGTCTTCGTGGCCTTCGGAGCCACCGCTTAAACTGGCTTCACGTTTCACCCTCCTTCTGTCATGGCAAGGCCCCGCTCCGGCGGGGCC
>DAOSMQ010000013.1:0-13713 GCA_035372725.1 Promineifilum sp. (SeqCode) | reverse complement strand
GAGGCGCGACGCGAGGAAATAGTCTACGAGCGCCCTCACGCGCTGACCGACGTCCACACCCACTACTGTCCCGGCTGCACCCACGGCATCGCCCATCGGTTGGTGGCCGAGGTCATCGACGAACTGGGCATCCGCGAGGATACCATCCTCGTCGCCTCGGTGGGCTGCTCGGTCTTTGCCTATAACTACTTCGAGGTGGACTCTTGCGAGGCGGCCCACGGCCGCGCCCCGGCCATGGCCACTGGCGTCAAGCGCGTCCATCCCGACAAGATCGTCTTCACCTATCAGGGCGACGGCGACCTGGCCAGCATTGGCATGGGCGAGATCATGCACGTCGCCGCCCGTGGCGAGCGGATCACCACCATTTTCATCAACAACGCCGTCTATGGCATGACCGGCGGGCAGATGGCCCCCACGTCGCTGCTGGGCCAGACGACCACGTCCTCCCCCTTCGGCCGCGACCTGCGACTGACCGGCGCGCCGATCCACATGGCCGAGTTACTGGCCCAGATGGCCGGCACGGCTTACGCCGTTCGTCGCAGCCTTCACGACGCCCGCCACATCATCCAGGCCAAGAAGGCCATTCGCACCGCCTTCGAGGCCCAGCAGAAGGGGCTGGGCTTTAGCGTTGTGGAGTTGCTTTCGACCTGCCCGACGAACTGGGGCATGACACCGGCCGACTCGCTGGCCTGGGTACGCGACAGCATGATCCCCGTCTATCCGCTGGGCGACTACAAAGTTGCCCCGGAGTTGGCGCTCGCGCGCCGATAGGCGTTCCGTTCCCACCGGAACGCCGCCACAGGAGCAAGCCTGACATGACAACCCCTTGGAACCAGCGCTGCGCCCAACGCATGCAATGGATGAGCGCCTCGACCATTCGCGAGCTGCTCAAGCTAATCGAGAACCCCGAAATCATCTCCTTCGCCGGCGGCATGCCCGCGCCGGAGGTGTTCCCGGTGGAGTCCTTTCGCGCCGCCGCCGATCGCGTCCTGGCGCGGGAGGGCCGCCGGGCATTGCAGTATGGCCCCACGGAAGGCTACCGGCCGCTACGCGAGTGGATCGTCCAGCAAATGGCCCGCTATGGCATCGAGTCTGCCCCGGAGAACGTACTGATCACCAGCGGCTCGCAACAGGCGCTCGATCTGATCGGCAAGATCATGATCAATCCGGGCGACCTGATCCTGACCGAGCGCCCCAGCTACATGGGCGCGCTGCAAGCCTGGCGCGCCTATCAAGCTGAGTTCGTCTCCGTGCCCACCGACGCCGACGGCCTGCGCGTTGACTTACTGGAAGAGGCCCTCTGCGCCGGGCCGAAGTTCATGTATATCCTGCCGAACTTCCAGAACCCGGGCGGCATCACCCTGTCGCGTGAGAGGCGCGAGCAACTCATCGCCATTGCCGACCACTATGGCGTGCCCATTATCGAGGACGACCCCTATGGCGAACTGCGCTACGAAGGCGATCATCTGCCGCCCCTGGTCGTCATCGACGCCGAGCGGCTGAAGGGGCGCGCCCCGCAAGGCGAAGTCTACTATGGCGACGACGCCCACAACGGCAATGGCCGGGCCTACATGCGCGGCAACGTCATCTATTTGAGCACCTTCTCCAAGACGCTGGCCCCTGGCTTGCGCCTGGCCTGGCTCGTGGCTCCGGTCGAGGTGGTGCAGCGCTGTGTCGTGGCCAAGCAGGGCGTGGACTTGCACACGGCCACGCTAAACCAGATGCTCGCTTACGAGGTTCTGACCGGCGAGGACGACTTCCTGGATAAGCACGTCCGCCGCATTCGCGCCGTCTACCGCGAGCGACGGGACGTCATGCTGGCGGCGCTAGAGACCTACTTCCCGGACGAGGTGCACTGGACCTACCCGCAGGGCGGGCTGTTCCTGTGGGTCACGCTGCCGGAGGGACTAGACGCGGCCAAACTGCTGAAGGATGCCCTGGCCCACCAGGTCGCCTACGTCCCTGGCGGAGCCTTCCACCCGGAGGGTGGCGGCGACAACACCCTGCGGCTCAACTTCTCCCTCTGCGACCCGCAGCGCATCGAGACGGGTATTCAGCGCCTGGGCGAGGTCTTTGCTCAGGCGATCACGGCGCAGGCGCACGCGGGCGAGTTGGTTCCGGCGCTGCAGCCAGCTTTCTGAGGAAATGAGACTATGGAAACCTCTGTCATTATTTCGGGATTCGGCGGCCAGGGCGCGCTCTTTGCCGGGCAACTGCTGGCCTACGCAGGCATGGACGCCGGCCGCTTCGTCTCGTGGATTCCGTCCTATGGCCCGGAAATGCGCGGCGGCACGGCGCATTGCACGGTCATCATCAGCGACGACGAGATTGGCGCGCCCGTTATCGCCCAGCCAGACATCGCCATCGCGCTAAACCTGCCCTCGTTTGATAAGTACGAACCGCTGGTGAAGCCGGGTGGGCTGCTGGTAGTCAATAGCTCGCTCGTCGCTTCCGAATCGCGCCGTACCGACATCGACATCGTCTATGTGCCCGCCAACGGCATCGCCGAGGAGTGGGGCACGCCCAAGATGCTGAATATGGCCGCCGTGGGGGCGATGCTGGCCGCGCGGGCGGTGTTGCCGTTGGCGGTCATCGAGGCCGCTCTGGCCGCCCATTTGCCGGCCGGAAAGCAGCATCTCATCGAGGCCAACCGGCAAGTGCTGCGCCGCGGCTTTGCCGTTGGCCAGCCTGCGCAGGTCTAATCTCCCGGCGTGGACAATGGTTGCCCGGCGGCCCCGCGCGTTGGCGCGGGGCCGCCTCTTCTATGACCGCGAACCGACGGCCGCTGTTGGCTGGCCACGGGCCGTGGCCGTTTGCCGGTCATCCCGTAAATACGGTACAATGACCTGCGTCGATAACCCCCGGCCACTCACCCCACCGTCATGGCCGGCGCCTTCTTGAGGAGATATATGAACCACGCATCGAAGCGTCTGAATCCCGTTCCCTCCGACCTGGATATTGCTCAAGCCGCCACGCCCCTGCCCATCAAAGAGGTCGCCGCGCAGCTAGGCCTGACCGAGGACGACCTGATCTACTACGGCAAGACCAAAGCCAAAGTCCATCTGGATACCCTGCCCAAGCTGGCCAACAACCCGATGGGCAAGTACATCGACGTGACGGCCATCACTCCCACGCCGCTGGGCGAAGGCAAGACGACGACAAGCGTCGGCCTGGTGCAAGGCCTCGGTCGTCTTGGCCACCGGGCCATTGCCTGCATTCGCCAGCCCAGCATGGGGCCAACCTTCGGCATCAAGGGCGGCGCGGCCGGCGGCGGCTATAGCCAGGTCATCCCCATGGAGGACTTCAACCTGCACCTGACCGGCGACATCCATGCCATCACCGCGGCCCACAACCTTGTCGCCGCGGCCATCGACGCCCGCTGGTACCACGAAGACCGCATGAACGATGAGCGCCTGGCCAAGGTGGGCCTGTCGCGGCTGAACATCGACCCCTACCGCGTCACCTGGAACCGGGTCTTGGACGTCAACGACCGCGCCCTGCGCAACATCATCGTCGGCCTCGGGCCAGAGGAGGACGGCCGCCCGCGCCAGACCGGCTTCGACATCACCGTCGCCAGCGAGATCATGGCCATTCTGGCTCTGGTCAACGGCGACGACTACAAAAGCGCCCTGCGCGACCTGCGCCAGCGCGCCGGCCGGACAGTCATCGGCACGAACAAGGACGGCAAGCCTATCACCCTGGACGATCTGGGCGTCGGCGGCGCGGTCACCGTGCTCATGAAGGACGCGCTGCATCCCAACCTCTTGCAGACGTTGGAAGGGCAGCCCGCCTTTGTCCATGCCGGCCCCTTCGCCAACATCGCCCATGGCAACTCGTCCATCCTGGCCGACCGGCTGGCGCTGCGGCTGGGCGACTACGTTGTCACCGAGTCCGGCTTTGGCGCGGATATCGGCATGGAGAAGTTCTTTGACATCAAGTGTCGCACCTCCGGCCTGGTACCCAACTGCGTTGTCCTGGTGGCCACCATTCGCGCCCTGAAGATGCACGGCGGCGGCCCGCGGGTGATCCCCGGCCGGCCGCTGGATAAGGCCTACACCGACGAGAACGTCGCGCTGCTGGAGAAGGGCATGGCCAACATGGTCGCCCACATCCGCAACGCCAAGCGCTTTGGCGTGCCCGTTGTCGTGGCCGTCAATAAGTTCCACACCGATACACCGGCAGAGATCGCCGCCGTGGAGCGCGCCGCCATGGCCGCGGGCGCGGAGACGGCGGTCATGACCGACCATTGGGCCAACGGCGGCGACGGCGCGATGGCGCTGGCCGAGGCCGTCGTGGCCGCCTGCGAGAAGCCGTCTAACTTCCAGTTCCTCTACCCCCTCGATCTGCCTATCAAGGCCAAGATCGAGACCATCGCCACCGAGATCTACAGCGCCGGCGAAGTTATCTATGAACCGCAGGCGGAGAAGCAGATCAAGTCCTATGAGGACAACGGCTTCGGCAATTTGCCCATCTGCATGGCCAAGACGCACCTGAGCATCAGCCACGACCCGCTGCTCAAGAACGCGCCGTCGGGCTACACGCTGACTGTCCGCGAAGTGCGCGCCTCCGTCGGCGCGGGCTTCATCTACCCGCTCCTGGGCGAGATGCGGACGATGCCCGGCCTGGGCACGCGCCCGGCCTACATGAACGTTGATGTCGATGAGGATGGCCGCGTGATGGGCCTGTTCTAAGAGCGAATCGCACCCGCCCCAGTAGGCCAGGAGCACAAAGACAAGAGCACCTCTTCTCTTTGTGCTCCTGGCATTTCAGGCTTAACCGGGCCAGGACAGCGCAGGCCCGGCGACGGGCGACAGACCAGGGAGAACACGATGACGGCCTATAGCAAGCACTACCATGCCATTGTCGTCGGCGTCGGCGGGATGGGCAGCGCCACCTGCTACCAACTGGCCCGGCGCAACAAGCGCGTCCTGGGCATTGAGCGCTTCGATATTCCCCACGGCCTCGGCTCCTCCCATGGCTACACCCGCATCATCCGCCTGGCCTATTACGAGCACATTGCCTACGTCGCCCTGCTGCGGCGCGCCTATGAGCTGTGGGCGGACATCGAGCGCATTGGTGGGGAGCAGTTGCTCTATCGCACCGGCTCGCTCGACTGCGGCCCGGCCGACAGCGACGTCTTCACCGGCTCGCTGCGATCGTGCATCGAGTACGACCTGCCGCACGAGATCTTGACCAGCGCGCAGGTCAGCGAGCGCTACCCCGCCTACCGGCTGCCGCGGGAGAACCTGGCCGTCTTCCAGCCCGACGGCGGCTTTCTGCTGCCGGAGCGGAGCACGGTGGCCTTTGTCGAGGCCGCCCACGCGCTGGGCGCGGAAATCCACGGCCGCGAGGCGCTGCTCGGCTGGGAGCCGTGGGGCGACGCCGTGCGTGTTGTCACCGACCGCGATCGCTACACGGCCGACACTCTTGTCTTCACCGCCGGTGCCTGGGCGCAGAACTTGCTGCCATTCCTGGACGGGCTGGCTGTGCCGGAGCGGCAGGTGTTGGCCTGGTTGCAGCCGGCGCGGCCGGAGTGGTTCCGGCCAGAGCGCTTCCCGGTGTTCAACTGTCTTGTGCCGGAGGGGCGCTACTATGGCTTCCCCGTCTTTGCCGTGCCCGGCTTCAAATTCGGCCGTTACCACCACTTCGGCGAAACGGGCGAGGCCGAGTATCTGTCACGGGAGGCTTACCGCGAGGACGAGGACGTGCTGCGCGACTTCGCTGCCCGCTACTTCCCCGACGGGGCCGGGCCGACGATGATGCTCAAGGCATGCCTGTTCACCAACACGCCCGACCGCCACTTTCTCATCGACCTGCACCCGGAGTACCCGCAGGTGTCCTTTGCCGCCGGCTTCTCCGGCCATGGCTACAAGTTCGCCAGCGTCATTGGCGAGATTATGGCCGACCTGGCCGAGCGCCGGGCCACACGCCACGACATCAGCCTGTTCAATCTGGCCCGCTTCACCGGCCAAGTCACGGCCCTGCACCAACCGAAGATCGACATGCTGGCCCGCGGAGCCTGGTCGCCGGCCGACGACGGCCCGACCCACCCTCTCTATCGCGGCGGCGGGCGAGAGGTGCCGGGCGGGGCACTTGGCCAACCCCTCAGCCCGCGCCAACCGGGCGCCGACAGCCCGCCGGCAGCCGGCGACACGACCGACCCGCGCCAGTAGGCGGCCGGCAACAGCAAGTCCCTTTGGTGGCTGCCCATGACGACTTACCAGATTCTTTACTGGCACGACATTCCGGTTCAGGTGCGCGCCGGCGGACGACGCGACCGCGTCAGCGTCGAGCTGCCGGCGCGCTTCGCGGCCGCGGTGGATAGCGCCGCCATGGCCGCCGGGCTGACCGGCACGGATGGCTACCTGTCTGGCTTCGCCTGGAGCGCGGCCGAGGAGCGTGACGGCTCGCCAGTCGAGGTCGCCGCCGCGGTGACCGCCGAACTGGACGCCCACCACACGACCATCGATTGGCAGGCGACGGTCGCGGCGATACGGAAGGGCAGCTAGTGGTCGATGGCCCGCGAGCAGGCCGAACAGGTAGGCGGCTGCTGGTATTGTGATAGCGACGGGGTTGGAGTCGCGCACCGGTCAGGTCTACGGCTGCTTTTGAACCCCCGCCCTCTCATGCTAGAATCCATCCCAGACCGGCCGCCCCAGCAGGCGGATCCGCAGCGCCCCGGCAACCCAGACCTAGCGATATGACCACGGCCAACGGCGAATTCCAGGTGATCTTCATGCCCTCCGGCCGCCGCGGCCGGGTGCCGGCGGGCCAGTCGCTGCTCGACGCGGCCCGCCAGATGGGCGTAGACATCGAGAGCATCTGCGGCGGCCGGCTAACCTGCGCCAAGTGCCGTGTCCGCGTCGAGGAGGGCGACTTTGCCAAGCACGGCATCCGCTCCAGCGCCGCCCACCTAAGCCCGGCCGCGGCCAGGGAGCGCGACCTGCTGGCCAGCGCGGGCGACGCCGCCAGCCTGGCTTCCGCAGATGGCGCGGCCGGCCGCCTGGCCTGCGCCGCCCACGTGGCCGGCGACCTGCTTATCACCGTGCCGGAGGAGAGCCGTGCCCACAAGCAGATCATCCGCAAGTCGGCCACCGCCCGCCGCATCGACATCGACCCGGCCATACGCCAGGTCTATGTCGAGGTAGACCGCGCCGAACTGGGCGAGCACCGCGGCGACTGGGGGCGCGTGCAGGCCGCGCTGGCGGCGCAGTGGGGCCTGAGCGACCTGCGCATCGACCTGCCCGCTCTGCGTCGCCTTCAGCCGGCGTTGCGGGCGGGCAACTGGGCCGTCACCGTCCTCGTCTGGAACGAGCGCGAAGTGATTGACGTGCAGCCCGGCTACAAGGAGGGCATCTACGGCCTGGCCGTAGATATTGGCAGCACGACCATCGCCGGTCATCTATGCGACCTGCGTACCGGAGCCGTTTTGGCCACCGAAGCACTGATGAACCCGCAGGTAGCCTACGGGGAAGACCTGATGAGCCGCGTCGCCTATGCCATGACCCACGCCGGCGGGCTGGACAAGATGCACGCAGCCATCATCGAGGCGCTGAATGCTCTGGCCGTGCGTGCCGTCCGCAGCGCCGGGCTACACACGCGTGACATTCACGACGCCGTTTTCGTCGGCAACACGACCATGATCCACATCCTGCTGGGCATCAACCCGCAAGAGCTGGGCGGCGCGCCGTTCGCGTTGGCCACACGCGACGCGGTGGACGTGAAAGCCCGCGAGCTGGGGCTACGCTTCCACCCCGGCGCGGCCATCCACGTTCTGCCGGCCGAAGCGGGCCACGTCGGCGCGGACAATGTTGGCGTGCTGCTGGCCGAGGAGCCGCACCGGCAGGACGAACTGACCCTGTTGGTAGACGTGGGCACAAATGCCGAGATCGTCCTCGGCAATCGCGGCCGGCTGCTGAGCGCTTCCAGCCCCACCGGCCCGGCCTTTGAAGGAGCGCAAATCCGCTTCGGCATGCGCGCCGCGCCGGGAGCCATCGAGCGGGTGCGTATCGATCCAGCCGATTGGACGGCCCGCTTCCGCGTTATTGGCGAAGAGCGTTGGTCGGACGCCTGGCCCACGGGCGTGGATGCACTCCCGGACAGCCAACCGCGCCACCTGGCCACCGGCATCTGCGGCTCCGGCATCATCGAGGCAGTGGCCGAGATGTACCTGGCCGGCGTGCTGCGCGGCGACGGCCGCTTTAGCGACGATCGGCCGCACCCGCGCCTGTTGTGGCAGGACAAGAAGGCGGCCTACGTGTTGGCCACGGGCGACCAAACGGCCAACGGCCAGCCCATCCTGGTGACGCAGGACGACGTGCGCGCCATCCAGTTGGCCAAGGCGGCCCTCTACGCCGGAGCCAAGCTGCTGATGAACCGGATGGGCGTCGAGCGCGTGGAACGGATTGTGCTGGCCGGGGCGTTTGGCAGCGTCATCGACCCACTGTACGCCATGCTGCTGGGTCTGATCCCCGACTGCCCACTGGAGCGCGTGGTGGCCGTGGGCAACGCCGCCGGCGATGGGGCGCGCATCGCCCTCCTGAACCGCCACAAGCGTGACGAGGCGGCGGCGCTGGCCCGCGCGGTGGTTTACGTCGAGACGGCCATCGACCCGCGCTTCCAGGACGAGTTTGTCAGCGCCATCCACATTCCCCACGCCGCCGACCGCTTCCCCCATCTGGAAAGCCGCCTCGGCGCGCCCCTGCCGCGGGCCGCGGCGGGCCAGGGGGACACTGGGCGAGCGCGGCGCGCGGAACGGATTCGCCGCCGGGCGGGCGGCGCGCGCTTGTAGCCGCGCCCGTAGGCGGCCCTACGCCGAGCGGGCCGCCCTGAGCCGAGTAGGCAGGACAGAAGAGCAACGGCGCCGGCAACCCGGCCCGGACAATGAGGATGTGGAACTTGTGTCATGAACGACGAAGAGATCGATCTGCAAGCGATGTCGGACGACGAAATCTATGAGCTGATGAAGGAAGACCTCTACGACGGCTACGCCGACGAGATCAAGGATGAGGTCCAGGTAATGTTGGCCCGCGGTCACGAGCCTTACGCCATCCTGACCAATGGTCTCGTCGCCGGCATGGACATCGTTGGGGCCGACTTTCGCGACGGCATCCTCTTTGTGCCGGAGGTGCTCATGGCCGCCAAGGCGATGAAGGCGGGCATGGCCATCCTGCGACCGCTGCTGGCCGAGACCGGCGCGGAGCGCATCGGCACGATGGTTGTCGGCACGGTCAAGGGCGACATCCACGACATCGGCAAGAACTTGACGGCCATGATGCTGGAGGGCGCGGGCTTCGAGATCATCGATCTCGGCGTCAATAACTCGGTCGACAACTTCCTGGCAGCCATTGAAAAGCACAAGCCCGACATCCTGGGCATGAGCGCCCTGCTGACGACGACGATGCCCTACATGCGCGTCGTCATCGAGGCGCTCAAGGACGCCGGAATTCGCCAGGACATCATCGTCCTGGTCGGCGGCGCGCCACTAAACCAGGCCTTCGCCGAAGAGATCGAGGCCGACGCCTATTGCCGCGACGCGGCCGTCGGCGTGGAGACAGCCAAGAGATTCATGGCCATTCGCCGGCAGAAAGCCCAGGCATAGGCAGCTATGGACAAGCTACAGCAACTCCTCGACACCCATGAGACCATCGTTCTCGATGGCGCGATGGGCACGGTGCTCTTCGCCGCCGGTCTGCAAGCGGGCGCGCCGCCGGAGGCATGGAACGTACTCCACCCGGAGCGCATTCGCGCCGTCCACCGCGGCTACATCCGGGCCGGGTCAGACGTCATCCTGACCAACTCCTTCGGCGGCACGCGCTACCGGCTGAAGCTGCACAACTTGCAAGACCGCGTCTACGAGTTGAACCGCGCCGCGGCGCAGCACGCGCAGGCCGAGGCGGGCGCGGCCGGTCGTCCCGTTCTCGTGGCCGGGTCGATGGGGCCGACGGGCGAACTGCTGGCGCCAATGGGCAGCATGACCTTCGACGACGCGCGGGCCGCCTTCGCCGAACAGGCTCGCGGCCTAGTGGCCGGCGGCGTAGACCTGCTGTGGGTGGAGACGATGAGCGACCTGGAGGAAGCCCGCGCCGCCGTGGAGGGGGCGCGCGCCGTCAGCGACCTACCCATCGCTGCGACGATGAGCTTCGACACCAACGGCCGGACGATGATGGGCGTTACTCCGGCCCAGGCGGTGCAGACGATGAAAGAGTGGGGTCTGGTGGCCATCGGCGGCAATTGCGGCAACGGCATCGAAGAGATCGAGGGCGTCATCCACGCCATGCACCGCCAAGCGCCGGAGGTGCGCCTGATCGCCAAGGCCAACGCGGGCATCCCCCAGTGGCGGCACAACGAACTGAGCTACGACGCAACACCACCCACAATGGGCCGCTATGCCCGGCGTGTCCGCGCGCTGGGGGCATGCTTCATCGGTGGCTGTTGCGGCAACGGCCCCGACCACATCCTGGCCATCGCCGAGGCGCTGCGGACGCCGCTGACCGACGTCGAGCGGGCCGCGTTGGACGCCGAGCTAGGGGCCGAACTGGAGGCCAAACTAAAGGCCGCGACCAACGACCGCTCGGCCGCCGCCCGCGCGCGTACCCGCCGCCGTCCGCGCGCCTAGCCCAGCGCCGCGGCAACATGGTGGATGAGGCGCTCGGCGATGGCCGTTTTGCTCTGTAACGGCATCGTTTCAACTACGCCGGCCGAGCTAAGCAGCACCACCTGGTTGGTGTCCACGGCAAAGCCGGCCCCAGCGGCGGTCACGTCGTTGACGGCAATGAAGTTCAGCCCCTTGCGCAGGAGCTTATCGCGACCATACTCGAAAGCGTTGTGGGTTTCCGCGGCGAAGCCGAGGACGACGCGCGGATAGCCTGTCCGGTCGCGCTGCTCTTTGACCGCGCTGAGGATGTCTAGCGTCTTCTCCAGGCCGATGGCCAGGCCCCAGTCCGGCCGCTCGGTCTTCTTGATCTTGCGGTCGGAGATGGTCTCCGGCCGGAAGTCGGCCACAGCGGCGACCATAAACAGCGCGTCGGCGTCGGCCACGCAGCCCAACACCGCGTCGCCCATTTGCTGCGTCGTCTCCACGGGAATGACGCGCGCGCCAGTGGGCGGGCTGGCGGCAATTGGCCCGGCGATGAGCGTCACCTCTGCGCCGGCGTCCAGCGCCGCCTGAGCCACAGCGACGCCCTGCTTGCCGGTGGAGCGGTTGCTGATGTAGCGCACCGGGTCGAGCGCCTCGCGGGTCGGGCCAGTGGTGACGACGATGCGCCGGCCGCTCAAAACGCCATCGCGCGCCAGAATGCGTCGCGCCTCCCCCAGCAGCGTCTCCGGCTCCAGCATCCGGCCGAGTCCGCTCAGCCCGGAAGCCATGCGCCCCTCGGCCGGCCCGGCCAGCACGACGCCGCGGGCCGCCAGGGCAGCCAGGTTGGCCTGTGTGGCGGCGTGCTCGTACATGCCGCCGTCCATCGCCGGGGCGACGACGACGGGACAGCGCGCAGCCAGCGCCGTCACCGTCAGCAGGTTGTCGGCCAACCCATGGGCCAGCTTGGCCAGCGTGTTGGCCGTGGCCGGGGCAATGAGGAACAGATCGGCTGCCTCGCCCAGACCAACGTGGCGGACGTGGTCGTCCAGGCTCCACATGTCGGTGTAGACGGGCCGGCCGGTGACGGAGCGAAAGGCCAGAGGCGTGACAAAGCGAGCGGCCGATTCAGTCATGACGACATCGACCAGCGCCCCGGCCTGCGTCAACTTGGAGGCGAGATCGACGGACTTATAGGCGGCAATGGAACCGGTGACCCCCAGCAGGATACGCCGGCCCTGGAAGACAGTGATAGCTTGCATGGGGCAGAGTGTAGCAGATTGGACAGTAGATGAGCACACCGATCAGGGCTTTGCCAAAGCCGTGGCGCGATTCTCCTGAATCGCAGGCTGGGGCTTCGCGATGATGACGTCGATTGCACGGCTTCTCACGCCGATAAGCACGGCAAGGCTTCTTATCCACGCAAACCGGCGTCCTCAGCGCCCGCCGCGGTCAATTCTTCCTGATCGTGCGTCCTCGGCAAGGGTGCTATAATTTGGCCCGTGAGACCAACATTCACCGCGCGAAGACTCCTCCTCTTCCTGCTCATCAACGCCGCCTTCATCGCCTTCCTCAGCCTCTGGAACCGCCAACTGCACCGCGAGAGCGTTCAGTTAGCCGTGGCCAAGAGCAAGCAGATGCTCGACATGCCCGCTGAGGTGGCCGGCTACCCGGCCGGCTACGCCCTGGACACGGCCGCCGTCCGCGCCGTCGCCCAGGCGGACATGACCCTGGCGGCGCTGCTGGCCGATCGCTCGACCGAGTTCGTCGGCGCGGTTCGCCTCAGCGCCGGCGAGGCCCGCTACTGGCAAGACCAGGGCTGCGACCAACTCAACTGCGCCATCGTCACCTACTACAACTACACCGACGGCGGCACCATCGAAGCCATTGTCGATCTCGACCGCGACCGCGTCATCGCCCAATGGCAGGACGCTGATGCCCGCCCCGGCGGCTCCAGCGAAGTGCTGCCCAAAGCCATGCGCATCGCCGCGGCCGACGCCCAGGTACGGGCCATCCTCGGCGACGACATCGGCGCGATGGACCCGGCCATGATCCCCATGTCCGGCTGGCTGGCCGACAATGCCTGCCGCGAGGAGTGGTGCGTCGACCTGACCTTCCACGACCCGGCGGGCACCGGCCGCGTCTATCACGTCTTCGTCAATCTGGAGCGCGAGGTCGTGGCGCGGACGTTCTATACCCGCGCCCGCGCCGACCGCAGCGCGGGCAAGCCCGTGGCCCAGCGCAACGCCTTTACCGACGGCTGCCACGAGCAGTATGGCTGGAACGTCTGCTGGGAAATGACCGCCAACGACGGCATCAACTTCCGCGACGCAACCTACAGCGGGAACAACATCTTCTCCAGCGCCAAGATCGGCCAGATCGAAGCGTGGTATCCCAGCTGGCCGGGCGGCTACCGCGACGAGATCGGCTTCGCCGCCACAGTGCCCCCTTTTGGCGACACGCTGGTCAACGACCTGGGCGATGGCTTCGAGGTGCGCCAACTCTTCACCGAGTTCACCCGCTGGCCCAATTGCATCTGCTGCTACCGCTACGAGGAGATCATGCGCTTCTACAGCGACGGCCGCTTCCAGCCGCGCTTCATCTCCCACGGCCCCGGCTGCGATGACCTGTCGGTCTATCGCCCCTTCTGGCGCATCGACGTCGATCTCGACGGCGGGCCGGGCGACCAGGTCTGGCTATTCGAGGACACGCAGTGGGTTGAACAGAAGGTCGAGTTCGAAACGCACCCCGTCGTCGAGGGTCTATCGCCGGAAGGGCACAAGCTGGCCATCTTCGACGGCGACGTGCATTACCGCTGGTTCATGGAGCGCACCGACCCGCTGGGGCTAGACGAGGCCTACTTCTTCCTGCTGCAAGACAAGCCGCTGGAAGGCGAGGAGCCAATTGTCACCGGCCCCGGCGATACGTTCATCCCGCCGCGACAGTGGATCGACGGCGACGCTCTGTCCGGTCAGGACGTGGTGCTCTGGTGGGTGCCGTTGCTGCACACGAAGAAGGGCGGGCCGTGGTGGTGCATGCCCGACCCCGAGCCGGACTTCTCCCCCTGTGAGGCCATCCTCCATGCCGAGCCGGCCGGCGAACTGCGCCAGCCGACGGCTGAGGAACTAGCCGCGCTG
>DAOSMQ010000012.1:7316-13797 GCA_035372725.1 Promineifilum sp. (SeqCode) | reverse complement strand
CACATGACTTTGGCGGCCTCTTCCACGGCCAGGGGCGGGTTGTCGCCGCCACAAGCAGCCAGCAGCAAACCGAGGGCCAGCAGGAGCAGCAGATAGAGTGTGGGGCGCAGTCGAGACATGCCGACAGTAGTGTAGCAGAACTTGGCCCAGGCGTTCAACGATTGGCGCAGGACTTCCAGGGCTTTTCCAAAGTCACCCCAGGCGCACCGACCTGACAGGTGAGCGGTCGCTCACCTGTCAGGTCGCGAGACATCTATCCGAATGTCTCGCCCCCGCCGTGTGGTGCGGTGGGCGCGGGGTATGAGGCCCACGCCCACATAGCCTACTCAGTAATGGTGAAGATAGCGCCTTCGGAGCGGCCGAAGACCTCCGGGAAGAACTGCTCGCGCGCCGTGGCCGGCATCGCCTGATAGACGCCGGGGGTGCTCGGCTGCAAGTAGTAGGTGTACTGGTACGTCCCTGCGGGCAGGAACTGGCTCAGGAAGACGACTTTCTCGTCGCGGTACTGGATGTGGTCGAAGTACCACCAGCCCCAGAAGCCGCGGGCAAAGTCGCCCTCCGCGGGCACGATGCCGCCGGCGCGCCCCGACTGGCTGGTCAGCAAGTTGGGGTCGATGGCGTCCGTGCCGGCGGGGATGGGGTCTTCGACCATGACGTAGACCCGGTCGTTGGGCACGACGATGGTCAGTTCGACGCGCACCTGGCCGTCGATGCCAATCGTGTCGATGGGTTCGCACGTCTCGGCCGCCGGATCACAGGCGGCGTCGAAGTAGCGGCGCTCGACGGTGAAGCCCCGGCTGATCGGGTCGAGAGCGTCAACGGCGATGGCGCTGTCGAGGCGGAGGGTGTAGTACATCCGGCCGCTGCCCGCGCCGCGCTGGAAGTCGAAGAAGTTGGTGTCGTCGCCCACCAGTTCGTTGAGCGGCACGCGGACGATGTCCGACGCGGTGACATTGTCGGCCGTGAAGCTGCCCGCCGCCCGCGATTGCAGGTTAACCAGCAGCTCGTAGGCGTAATCCGCTTCCAGTTCGCCGGAGACAGCCATCCAGTCGCTGAGGGCGCTGACGCTCCAGGCGGTCTGGTGCAGCGTGGCCCACGTCTCGGCATCACGGGCGACCATCAGCCAGCGCACGGCCGGCGGCAGCAGCGGGCTGTCCGGCTGCAAGCGCGCCAGCGCGGCGATGACCATGGCCGTGCCGCGGATGTCGCTGTCGAGATTCAGGAAGTCCTGCTCGGCACTCTCCCAGTGCGCGCCAGTGGCGCTCATGATGGCGGTGTCGTTCAGGTCGGTCAGCAGCGCCGTCGGGTTCGCGCCGGTCGCGCCGCTCAGGTCGTAGGCCATGGCCAACAGCGCCTTGGCATACGGGTCGAGCAGGCCGCGGTGTTCGCCCACGAGCGTGTCGGCGTCGTCGGCGACGTTCTCGCCGGCTTCAGCCATCACGTAGAGGAAGAACGCCTGCCGGTTGGCCTCGGCGGCGTCGCCCAGGTTGCCGACGGGCTGTAGCTGGGTGCGCAGGTAGGCCACGCCCTTGTCCAGCACAGCGGCGTCCACGTCGTAGCCGAGGCCGGCCGCGCGCGACAGGGCCAGCACGGCCTGGGCGCTGATCCACGGATCGGCTTCGGCGCTGAAGCACCAGCCCCAGCCGCCGTTCTCGAACTGGGCCGCCTGCAGGGCGGCGACATCGGCGCTGACGCGCTCCGTCAGCCGGTCTTGCAGATCGGGCCGGTCGAGTTCCAGCGCGCGAACGGCCGCCTCAACCGAGGCGTTGTAGAGCAGCCGGTCGCCGTAGGTGCCGGCGCACTCCAGCCAGGTGGCGTTGTCGGCCTCGATGACATCGAACGACTCGATAATGGCCGCGGCCAGCGAGGGCTGGATGCGCACTTGCACCTCGCCCTGGCGCTGATCCACGCCCTGCGGCAGGACGACGGCCTCGACGCGGCGGCCTTCCTCGTCCAGCTCGCCGGCGGTGGCCACGAAGTCGCGGCCGTCGTAGCGATAGACGGGCAGCAGCGCGTCCGGGCCAACGCCCAGGGTGGGCTTACTGGCGTCGCTGAAGCCGCCGCCCTCAACGCGGAAGGTCAGGTCGGCCGTCTCCACGTCATCGACAGTGACGTTCCAGCGCACCAACTGCCGGCCGCCGGCCGGAACCGTGACCGTCTGCGTCGCCTCGCCGTCAATCGTCACCCCGGTCGCTTCCAGCGTGATCGTGGCCTCGATGTCGGCGTCGGTGTTGTTGTTGACGTTCGCGCCCAGCGATACCTGGTCGCCGACGGTGAAGAAGCGCGGCGTGACCGGGCGGATGATGAGCGGCAGGCGGGCCAGGATATCGACGCTGGCCTGCCCGACGCGGGTGTCGGTGGTGGTCGCCTTGCTGTGCAGCCGCCAGGTGGTGACGTTGTCGGGCAGCGGGATCTCGACCGTGGCGCGGCCGTCGGCGTCGGTCATCAACCGGGCTTCCCAGTAGGCCGTGTCGCGGAAGTCCTGGCGCACGTCGTCCTCGCCTTCGATGCGGAACGACGACGCCAGCTCATCCGCCCCGCCGCCGCCGCCAAAGCCGCCGGCCATGAGCGGTTCCTCGATCGCCAATCCCTCGCCGGTGATGAGCAGCCCGGAGCCGAGCGTGCTGCGCAGCGGCTGGCGGAAGTAGAACGCGTCGAGGATGGGGGGCGCGTTGTCTTCCTTCAGCAACAGCACGGCCAGGTCAACCAGGGCCACGGAAACCTCAGACTGGACGCCATTGCCGGCCTGGTCGGTCACGGCGATGTCGAACGTGGCCGTGTCGCCGGGGGCGTACTCCTCCGCGCCGGGCGTCAGCGTCACGGTCAGATCAAACTGGTCGGGCGGGACGACGATCTCCACGAAGCCGACGCGGATGTCGGCGTAGGGGAAGCCGGCGTCGGCCGAGTCGACCGGCTTGATGGCCACAACGGTCACGTGGACGTTGGGCGCGTAGTCCTCGGTGATGGGCAGCGAGATGATCTGGCTGCCATTGACGGTGATGACCTGCTGGTCGATGATGTTGCCGCGCTCGACCACCAGCCACGCCTGCACGGGCTGGGCGAAGGGCGACTGGACGAGGATTTCTGCCGTCTCGCCGGGGCGATACTCGCGCTTATCCGTCGTCACGTCCATCGTCCGCTGGTTGGGGTCAGTGCGCCAGCCGGCGAACTGGGCGTCCACCGACCAGATGGCCGTGCTGGCCATCTGCTCGCGGCCGCCGGCGTCGGTTAGCGTGGCCACGACGAGGTACGTGCCGCCCGATGCGGGCGTGAAGCTCACCGTGGCCTGGCCGTCCTCGTCGGTGGTCACGGTCTCGCGGCCGACCTCCGTGTCGACGGGCGTCCACTGCGTCACGCGCTGGCCGAACTCGACGACGCGCTCGCTCTCCCAGTCGCGCTGGTAGAAGACGACCTCGACCGGCTGGTTGCCCAGCGCTTCGCCGGCCCAGTCGACGGTCAGCAGATCGACCGCGGCCTCATCGCCGGCATTGACGATGTTGTTCTGGGGCCGCAGGCCGACGTAGGCGTCGGCGCCGTGGAAGATGACCTCCGTCCGGCCGCTGACGGGGAACTCGCCCAGGCCGCCGACGGTGACTTCGACGCGCACCGTGCGGCTGCCGGCGTCGGCCTCGGCCAGCAAGTCGGCCGGCAGAGGAATGGTCACACGGCCGGCGGCGTCGGTCTCGCCGTTGCCGCTGGCGACGGTGGTCTCGGTGCCGCCAAAGCGGAAGGGATCGAACTCGTAGTTGAAATCGCCCGCGTCGCCGAAGACGTAGGCGGGCGCCGACTCAAACGAGGGCACGTACTCAGACTCGATGACGTTCCAGTTGACCGGCAGGCCGGCGGCCGAGCCGCCAAAGAGGTAGGCCACGTCCACATTGACGTTCGTCGCCTGGCCGCGCAGCACCTCGGCTTGCTCTGGCGTTACAGTGACCTGGAACTCCGGCGCGCGGTACTCGGCCACAGTGAAGGGCCGGCTGGAGAGCCAAAAGTTGCCGGTCAGATTGAAGGAGTAGCTGCCCAGCGGCATGTCCTCCGGCAGCGTCAACTCGCCGTTGAAGACGCCGTCCTCGTCCAGCGTGACAGTGAAGGTCTGGCTGAAGGTGTCTACGTCCTCGCCGAAGAAGAAGTTGGGGTTGACCGAGATCTCCAGCTCCTCGATGTCGGGCAGGAGGTAGCGGCCGAAGCTGGGCACGCGGACGATGCCCTTGTAATAGACCGTGTCGCCCGGGCGGAAGATGGGCCGGTCGGTGTAGATGTAGGCGTAGAGCGATTGCTCCGGGCCGCTGTCCATGGTCAGGCCCAGTTGCCAGGGTTGCACGGTGGCCGTCCACAGTGTGGAGGCCATGCCGAACCCGGCCGCGCCCGGCTCGTTGCTGACGACCACCACGCCTTCGAGATACTGCTCATCGGGCGTGTAGTCGAAGCGGGCGAAGCCGTTGGCGTCGCTGGTGGCCGTGCCGGCGGCCTCGCCGCTGCGCTTGTAGAGCGTCAGTTCGCGGCCGGCGACGGGCTGGCCGGTGGCCAGATCAGTCACCCAGACGTTGACCTCGCCGAACATCTCCTTAACGACGATGTTGGTGTCGGCGACGACCAGCACGACGTTGCGCACCTGCCAGTAGCTGCTGTCCGCGTCTACTTCGGGCGCGTTGACGCGCAACTCGTAGACGCCGGTGGGCAGCACGCCGCCATCGGCCAGGGGCACATCGATCACGTCCAGCGCGTCGGGCACGTTCTCCACCGGGATGGTCGTCTGAAAGACCGGCTCGCCAGACGGCTGGTGCTCATTGATCTGGTAGGAGTTGAAGATCAGATCGGTGTTGACGCCGAGGTCGTACAGGGACACCGTGACTTCGGTGACGTTGCGGTGCAAGACCTGTACGGTCGTCGGGAAGCTGGTGCTCAACTGGGCGACATCGCGCGGCAGATTGAGCGACGCCAGCGGGGCAAAGGGCGGGGCGTTGAAGGTGAAGACGTAGTCCTCGCCCAGCGTGTTGCCGTAGGGGTCGGCCGCCGTGGCCGGGATGGTCACGGTGTAGGTGGTGTTGGGCGTCAACTCAAAGTCCAGCGAGACGGAGTAGTTACCTTCCCACTCGTTGACAAAGTAATCGACATCGCCGGGGGCCGGCTCGATGACGAACTGGTCGACGACCGTGTCGTCGTTCATGGGCGAGGCGAACTCGACGCTGAAGCCGCGCTGCCAGACGTCGGCCGTGCCGCCATCGGCCGGGAAGGTCGAGACGACCGCCGGCAGGGGCACGGTCGTGAAGGTGCTGACGTGGTCGCCCGCCAGCGTCGCGCCGCCGTTGGCCGACGGCGCGCTCGCGCCGACGGTCAGCGTGATGTCCGACGCCAGCGGCAACAGGTCGTCAGGCGTCAGCACGACGGCGCGGTTGCCCTCCTGCCACTCGGCCGTGTAGGCCACGGCCTCGTCGCCGGCGCTCAGGCTCAGCGCGCCTTCGACGCCGGTCGGGTTCATGGGCATGTTGAAGGTCACGGTGATGGGCGTCGTCGGCACGATACGCTCGGCGTTGTTCTCCGGCTCGACGGTGACGACCTCCGGGCCAAGCGTCGTGAACTGCCACGTTGGCGGGTTCTCAATGACGCTGCCGGTCAGGTCGGTCAGAGCCGGATCGACGCTGACGGTGTAGCTCGTCGAACCGGCCAGGGCCGGATCGGCCACGAAGCGGTAGATGCTGGTGGACGTCCACTCGCCTGCGCCCGCGACGGGCGGGTCGAAGGTCAGCGGTTGGGGCAGGCTGGCCTGCTCGCCGCTGCTGACCAGGGGCACGACCGGCTTGTTGAAGACGACAGTGATCGCCGCGTCGGTGCCGATGGCCGTCGCGCCGTCTTCGGGGCTGACCTGGGTGACGGCCAGCGGCCCGCTGGTCTGCAAAGCGAAATCGACCGGCTCCAGCAGGGTCTGCCCGTTGACAGAGGCGGCCGAATCGGCGACGCGCACGTGGTAGGTCTGACCCTCGGCCAGCGCCTCGGCCGGCGTGAAGACGGCCACGGCCGGCTCCGGCCAGCTCAAGTCGCCCTCGACGGCCGGCTCGATGGCGAAGGCCGCGGCGACGGACGCCTGGTCCATCGGCTGGTCGAAGCGGACGGTGATGGGCGCGTTGGCGGCGATTTCGCCGCCAGGCAGGGGATCGCTGGTGACGACCTGCGGCGCCCAGTCGATGGCTTCGACGGGCACGGGCCGGGCCACGACGGGTTCGGCCGTGGCCGAGGTCGCCGGCGCGGTCGTGGCTGCGGCGGCCGGCTCGGTGGGTTGGGCGGCGCCCTCCGGCTCCTCGGCGGCGGCCGTGGCCGCGATCGTGGGGATCGCTTCCGTCTGGCCGCGCCGGCAGGCGGCCAGGGCCACAACAAGGGCCATCAGGATCAGGAATAAGCGCACGGACTTCTGGGAACTCATATGACAAACCTCCGCGATGGCGGGAAATGGGCCGCGGCGCGCAGGTGCGCGCCAGCGGCAGAT
>DAOSMQ010000012.1:0-7216 GCA_035372725.1 Promineifilum sp. (SeqCode) | reverse complement strand
GGGCTTCAACCGCAAGGAGAGCGACCAGGACCCCACCGCCCACGCCGAGATGATCGCCCTGCGCGCCGCCGCCACTCACCTGGGCAACTGGCGGCTCATCGGCGTGACGCTCTACTGCACGCTGGAGCCGTGCCCCATGTGCGCCGGGGCGATGATCCAGGGGCGGCTGGCGCGGCTGGTCTACGGGGCCAAAGACACACGCTTCGGCGCGGACGGCACGATCATCGACGTGCTTGGCCAACCGGCGTTCAACCACCGCGTCGCGGTCACCACTGGCCTGCTGGCCGAGGAGGCCGGCGCGTTGCTGCAAGAGTTCTTCCGCCAATTGCGCGGCGCCAATGGGGGCTAACGAAGCCAGCGGCGCGTTGGCCCTGTTGCCATAGGCTAATTGCTGCTATACTTGAGTTCTGCTGGAGAGGTGCCAGAGTGGTTGATCGGGGCGCTCTCGAAAAGCGTTGTGGCCGCGAGGTCACCGTGGGTTCGAATCCCACCCTCTCCGCTGCCAGCCCCCGGCCTTTGCCTGGGGGCTTTTCTCTATGTCCTGGTCCTGCCCGCCGGCGCGATCCCTGGGGCTTGTGCCCATCTGAAGATACACTTGCCCAATGAGCGATCCTCGCACAACTGTGCGTCTGGGCTACAACCGTGCCGCCGCCGCCTACCTGGCCGACCGGACACTGGCCTCGCCCGACGTGCTGGCCCTCAACCACTTGCTACGCCATCTGTCACCGGGGGCGTTGGTGCTCGACGCCGGCTGTGGCGCGGGCGTGCCCATCGCCGCCACACTGGCGGCCGCCCACCGCGTGATCGGCGTCGATTTCTCGACGGCGCAACTGGCGCTGGCCCGCGCGCATGTTCCCGCGGCGGCGCTGGCGTGCCAGGACTTGACCCGGCTTGGCTTCGCGTCCAACGTCTTCGATGCTGTTGTTTCCTATTATGCCATCATCCACGTCCCCCGCGCGTTCCATACCAGTCTGCTGGCCACGTTCTACCGGGCGCTGAAGCCGGGCGGCTACGCCTTGTTGTGCCTGGGCGCGGCCGACCTCGACGACGACTTCGACGACGACTACTTCGGCGTGCGCATGTACTGGAGCCACTTCGACGCGCCGACGAACCTGGGCCTGCTGCGCGCGGCCGGCTTCGAGGTTCTCTGGCACGACTTCATCGCCGACTCGCTGGGCGACGCGCCGCCGGGCGCGGGTCATCTTTTCGTGTTGGCGCGCAAACCGGCTACAATTCAGACTCCATGACCAAGCGCTTCATCCTGGTGGCCGGCAATATCGGCGTGGGCAAGACCTCGCTGACCGAGCGCCTGGGCGCGCGCCTGGGCTGGGTCACCGGCTTCGAGTCGGTGGCCGACAATCCCTACCTGCCCGACTTCTACGCCGACATGCGCCAGTGGGCCTTCCACTTGCAGGTCTTCTTCCTCGGCCACCGCGCCCAGCAGCACCTGCTCCTGGCCCAAAGCCCCCAATCGGCCATCGTTGACCGCAGCATCTACGAGGACGCCCACATCTTCGCCCGCGTGCTGCACCACATGAACAACCTCAACGAGCGCGACTACCAGGCCTATCGGGCCGTCTTTGAACTGGTCGTGGCCAATTTGCCGCGGCCCGACCTGCTCATCTATCTGACTGCGCCCGTGCCCGTGCTGATGGAACGCATCCGCCAACGCGGCCGACCCATAGAGGCGGCCATCACCGCCGATTACCTCTCTCTGCTTGATTCCTTCTATCAGGAGTGGCTGGCTGTCTTCGACCTCAGCCCGGTGCTGACCCTGCGCACCCAGCAACTCGACTTCGTCCACCACGCCCGCCATCTCGACAGCGTCATTGACCACATCGAGGCGACGCTGGCGGGGCGCGAAGAACTTATCCTCGAGTAATCTTCTCTGGACAAAAGTCCGTTTTCGACACGCCCGTCTTGTGCTAGAATTCACAAGTATGATGATGGCGTCTGAGGCTACCAGGCGGCGTGGGCATGTCTACCATGGGTAGCGGAGGCAAAGCCGCGCGCCTGGCAACGCCGCTGCTGCTGTTGCTGGCCATTGGCGGCTGGTACTGGCTCTCGCAGTCGGCCGTGGCCAGACCGACAGCCGTGACGGTGGTGACGCCGATGCGGGCGTCAGCCACGGCTGCGTCGCCGATGGCCGCATCGACGGCCCCGCCGCAGGGTTTGATCGGACAGGCCACGCCATGGGGCGCGGCCGGGCTGGAGCCGACGGCCACCGCGACGGTTGCCGTGGTTGCGCCGGGAGCCATCGCCCTGTATGGTCCGCCGGCGGGCAGCCGCTTCGGCGTGGGCGACGATGTGTCGTTCTACTGGAGTTGGCCGGATGAGTTGGCCGATGGACAGCGTTTCGTCCTGTATCTGGTGAGCGCCGGCGAGCGCCGGCCGCTGGGCCAGGTAGACGAGACGAATCTGGGGCGCGCCTACCATCTGCGCGTGCCCGTCGAGGAAACGGGCGAGTTCCGGTGGGAAGTCGTCCTGGAGGATGCAGCGACCGGCGCGACAATTGGCGCCAGTGAAAACCGGGCCATCAGCATGATCGGTAGCTGATTGGCGCGGGCAAGACGGCGGGCCTGAGGTGGTCGGCGAGGGTGATTGTCGCCCGGAACCATTGCATTTTGTTGTGTAAAATAGTACGCTAGAGCGAATATAGGGCCATCGGAGGTGCCATGCCTGGCCCGCCGATTGACCTGTAAAACGACCTGAGAGGGCGCGCACAAGTAAGCTGAGCATGGTGGCAAGGGATAAGGAAGACCTGTCTGGGCAACAGATAGGTAACTACGAGATTGAATCTCATATCGCGGCGCGCAAAGCCAGCGATCTCTTTCTCGCGCGTGACGTCAAGCTGGAGCGCCTCGTCTTTCTAGAGGTGCTGCGCACGACAACCGAAGAGGACGAGAATCTGGCCGCGCGCTTCCGCCGGCGCATGGAGACCGTCTCGCAGCTTAAGGACCCATCCATTGCTGTCGTCAGCGATCTTGACATCACCGATGACGGCTTCCCCTATGCGGTCATCGACTACTTCCCCGGGGTCACGCTGGCCGACAAGCTGGCCGACCTGGCCCGCGCCCAGGATAAGCTGCCGGTCATCGCGGCACTGGAATTGGCCAAACACCTGGCTCAGGCGTTGGGCGTGGCCCACGCCGCCGGCCTGATTCACCACGACTTGCGCCCAGAAAACGTCATGCTGCGCGAGGACGGCACGCCTGTCTTGATCGACCTGGGCTTGCCCCTCGTCCTCGATCCCGCCGCTCCGGGCGTCAATGGCTCCGAGAGCGAGGAGCTTGACTACGCCTCGCCCGAAGAGCTGGAAGGCAAAGGCATAACCCGGCGCAGCAACATCTACTCCTTTGGCGTCATCCTCTACGAGCTGCTGTCCGGCCACCGGCCCAAGTTGCCGGTATTGCCTTTCGACATCTTCCCGCAGGCCAATATGCCCAAGGAAGAGCCCTTGGAGGAAGCGCGCCCCGGCCTGGCTGGCGAGACCTACCGGCTGGTGCGCAACTGCCTGTGGCGGCAGGAGTGGAGCCGCTTTGAGACGGCCGACGAGTTGATCACTGCCATCGAGACGGCCATTTTCGCCGAGCAGGAGTTGCCCAAGGCGGCCACCTGGACGCCCAAGCCAAACCGTTCCTTCCTGGTGATCATTCCGGTGGCCCTGTTGGTGCTGGGCCTGCTGGGCTTTCTGATCTTGCGCAACGCGCGCAGCGGACAGGCCGAGGCTGAAGATACGCCTGTGGCCGAAACGACGCCTAACGACGTGGCCGGCGTGGCCACAGCCAACCCCGACGTGACGCCATCGCCCACGACCACGGCTACCATCGAGTTTTCGACGGAGTCTGCCGGCGAAGTGGCCATCCCGGCACTCTCGCCTGGCCCCGGCCGCGCGTTCACCATCGCGGATACAATTATCTTCGACTGGTATTGGCCTGCCCTGCCGGAACCGGGCCAGCACTTCGCCCTTTACCTGATCGACGGCGACCAGGAACACAAGCTCGGCACCCTAACCGAGCCGAACAATGGTATCTCCTATCGTCTGACTGTGGACGGCGCCGATATCCCTGTCACCGGCGAGGATTTGGGCTGGCAAGTAAGACTGGAGAATGTTAACGGCGGTGGGGTAGAAGTGGCCAGCGACGTGATTCCCATTATCATTCGCGAGCTAACCCCCACGCCCTCGCCCACCGGCACGCCCGCGCCGCAGACGCCGACGGCCACGCCGACGCTGGCCGAAGCCTGCGTCGTCTCACCGCCGCCCGGCTGGGTGCTCTACACCGTTCGCCAGGGTGACTCGCTGTCGAACCTGGCCGAGCGGGCCAACATCCCCGTTGAGTCGCTGCTCCAGGTCAACTGCCTGCCCAACGACCTGTTAAGCGTGGGCCAACAGGTGTGGGTACCGCTGGCGGCCGTACCGCGGACGCCGACGCCGACATCACCAACAGCGACGAGCGCCCCGCCGCCACAGCAGCCAACCAATACGCCACAGCCAGAAGTGCCCACCAACACGCCACAGCCGGAACAACCGACGGACACACCGCCGCCGGAACTACCCACCAAGACACCGCCCGGTCAGCAGCCTTAACGGGGGGCGGGGATGCCGCTTGTCTTGCACCCGCGTAAGCGCCATATGAGAAGTGCCGCGTCTTCGTGCGGGCGCGGGCACAATTCGTGGTGCATTGTTGTCGCCCGCCGCGCCTGTGCGCCGGGGGAAGCCACAATCGACTTTTCACTGCATTTTAACCGTCGATCAGGCTATGTGACGATACCATAGATTCGGCGTCTTCTTTTAGACCCGGTTGCAAGGCATCTGCCTGGCTATCTATTGCGGGTTTGAGAGATGACTGGTGGGTTCCGCAGACCCCAGCGCGCCGAGGAGTCAGGAGCATCATGAAGAGACAAGCCACCTACCTGAGCATTGCATCTGTTGTCGCCGCCTTTTTGCTGGCGCTGATTGTGACGACGCCGACGCGTGCCGCCGCCCCGCTCATCACACCAGACCAAAAGTTTTCGATTGTTGAAAACAGCCCCAACGGTTCGTCGACTACCCCCAGCGTGTTAGACGCGTTCGACCCCGAGGGCGAGCCGGTAACCTTCGATATCCTTGGCGGCGATGGCGCCAATGCCTTTGATATCAACAGCACTACCGGCGTTATCACCGTAGAAGACAGCACCTTGCTAGACTATGAGGTGAAGAAGTCTTTCCAGCTGAATATCCGCGTGAACGACACCCTGGCTCCAGTTGAGAGCGCGGAGACAACAATAACCATCAACCTGATCGACGCTTCCGATCAGCCGCCGGTCATGGGCGACCAGACCTTCTCGGTGGCGGAGAACAGCCCCGCCGGCACGACGGTGGGCACATTGGTCTATACCGATGGCGACACCAACGACTCGCACACCTTCACCATTACCGGCGGCAGCGGCAATGGCCTGTTCAATATCGACAGCCTCGGCAAGATTACCGTGGCTCCGGGCGCGCAACTTAACTACGAAGCCGTTAATTCCTACAACATGACGGTCGAAATCAAGGACGAGGGCGGCCTGACCGACACAGCCCTCATCACCATCAACGTCACCGACCTCAACGAGAACCCCGTCGTCACCCCGGCCACATTCACCCTGGCTGAGGATGCCGCCAATGGCGCGGTCGTGGGCAAAGTTGACGCCGACGATCCCGAAAAGGGGCCTCTGACTTATTCGCTCAGCGGCACGACTATCTTCGCCATCCATCCTAATTCTGGCCAGATCACTGTGGCCAACAGCGCCCTGCTGGACTTTGAGACCAACCCGACGATCACCTTCTCCGTCCAGGCGATGGACGAGAAAGGCAAGTCCGGCTCGGCCACCATCACCGTCAACCTCACGCCGGTCAATGACCCCCCCAAGACGACGGGCATCCCCGACCAGGTCGTTAACGAAGGCGGCGCGCCGAAGGTGATCAACCTGTGGCAATACTTCTCCGACGACGAGGACCCCGACGCGGCGCTTACCTTTGTGGTGCAGAATAACAGCAACCCTAGCCTGGTGACGGCGCAGGTCAACAACGACGCCGGCACGCTGACCCTGACCTTCGCCGCCAGCGGCGCGGGCGTGGCCAATATCACCGTGCGCGCCTTCGACTCACAGGATGCCCACACCGACGACCCCTTCGTCGTTGATATCAACGACGCGCCTACCGGGCCGGCCACGCAGAACGTCACTGTCAACGAGGACGCCCTCACGTCGCAGATCAACCTCTATGATGTCTTCGACGACGCGGAGAGCGCCGACGCCGACCTGACCTACGCCATCATCAGCGTCAGCAACCCGGCCCTGTTCGACCCCGCCCCGACGATCACCAAGCCCAACCTCACTCTCGACTATGCCCCCGATGCGGCCGGCAAGTCCGACGTCAAAGTGCGCGCGACCGACAGCGGCGGGCTGTGGGCGGAAACAACGTTCAAGGTGACGGTCAACGCCGTCAACGACAACCCGACAACCAGCGGCATCGCCAACGTGACGGTCAACGAGGACGCGCCCGACACCGTCATCAACCTCGCTCCGGCCTTCGCGGACAAGGAAGACGCCGACAACGAGCTAGACTACTCCGTCACCAACAACACCAATGAAAATCTGTTCCAGAGCGTGACGGTCGATGACGCGGCGCTGACGCTGACGCTCGACTATAAGGCCAACGCCTTCGGCACGGCGTCACTGACCGTCCAGGCCAGGGACACTGACAATGGCACCGTCCAGACGACCTTCCAGGTTACGGTCGGGGCCACCAACGACGCGCCGACGCTGACCGATATCGCCCTGTCGACCGACGAGGATACGGCGGTCAACTTCACCGCCAACACGTTCACCTCCCACTTTAACGACGCCGACGGCGATTCACTGGTTAGGGTGCGCATCGACTCGCTGCCATCGGACGGCACGCTGAAGCTCAACAACAGCCCGATCACGTCGGGCGTGGAGATTCCCGTCGGCGAGTTGGGCAACCTCACCTTTGTGCCCGCGCCGAACTGGAACGAGGGCAGCACTTCGTTTGAGTGGAACGCCTCCGACGGCAGCAACTACGCCGCCGCCTCGGCCCAGGTGACGATCACGGTCCAGTCGCAAAACGACAAGCCGACCGTGAACGATTTCCAGAAGACCGGTGACGAGGGCGTCAACATCCTCTTCGCCGCGGCCGACTTCATCGGCGCGTTTAACGATGTGGACGGCGACC
>DAOSMQ010000011.1:0-14785 GCA_035372725.1 Promineifilum sp. (SeqCode) | reverse complement strand
TGCCAGCGGCGCGAGTCGAAGATGCCCAGCAGCCGGACGACGCGCCCGGCCAGGCCGGCTTCTTCCCACAGTTCGCGTTGCGCCGTGCGGGCCAGCGTCTCGCCGGGGTCGGTGATGCCGCCGGGCAGCGCCCACAGGCCGTCGTCGCTGCGGCGGATGAGCAGCAGCCGGCCGTCGTGGAAGACGGCCGCCTCGCCGCTGGCCACCGGGCCGATGTCGAAGTGGTTGGCGTGGTAGCGAGCCAGCAGGTCATCGGCCGCGCCGTCGCCGCTGAGCGCTGACAGGCGGGCGGCGGCGGCCAGCACATGCTCCCAGCGCTCGGCGTCGAACGACCCCGGCCGGGCGAAGTTCAGTCCAAAGGCGGCCACGGCCCGCAACTCGTCGGCGATGGCTCCGCAGTGGGCGCGCCAGTCGTCGTTCACGCCGCGCCCATCTCGCCCAACTCATAGAGCACCAGCGCCGCGCCGACCAGGGCGGCCGTCTCTGTGCGCAGCACGCGCGGGCCCAGGGTTATTGGCAACACGCCGCCGGCAACCGCCGCCTCGACCTCCACTGGGTCGAAGCCACCCTCCGGGCCGATGAAAAGGGCGACCGTGGATCGAGAAAGCGGTTCGGCCAGGACCGCGGCCAGGCTGCGCTCCGTCTCGCCCTCCCAGGCGATCAGGGCGCGGCCATAGCCAGTGGCCTCGCCCACGGCCGTGGCGAAGGGCACGGGCGGACGCAGGGCTGGCAGCGCGCCCCGGCCCGACTGCTCAGCCGCTTCCTGGATGATGCGCCGCCAGCGGGCGAGCTTGTCTGGCTCCACGCCGGCATCGCGCACCAGCGAGCGGCGGGTGATGACCGGCACAAATGCCGCCACGCCGATCTCCGTGCCCTTTTGCAGCACCCACTCGAACTTATCGCGCTTCAACAGGCTCTGGTAGAGCGTCAGGCGCGCGCCCGTCTCGCCGGCAGCGACCGACTCAGCCACGACGCGCCCGGCGGCGGTGGCATCGACTGTCTCCAGGGCGACTTCGTACTGCCGGCCTGTGCCGTCGAGCGCCAGAACGCGGTCGCCCGGCCGCAGCCGCAAGACGCGAGCCATCTGGTGGGCCTGGTCGGCCTCAAAGTGGACGATCGTGCCGGCCCGACGGTCGGGGGGGATGAAGAAGCGGTGCATGGGATGGGGAAGTGGTTAGGAGGACTGGCCAGTGATCACTGGCCACTGACCAGCGACCTTTTCTCGGCACAGAAAACAAGTTCGGTGTCGAACAGCAGTTCCGTCACCGGCCAGCCCGTGCCGTCGATGAGCTGGTGGAAGAATTCGCGGTAGCGGTTGGTCAGGTTGCGTCCGCCGTGGGTGCTGATGGTCGGGAAGGAGACCACGAGCCAGCGCACATCCAACGCCGCCAGCAGGGCGCGGCCATGGCCGGGGTAGTTACGCTCGAAACGCGGCATCTCTTTCAGGAACAGGGCTACGTCGCCACTGTCACCGGGCGCTTGCAGGGCCACGTCGCGCACAAAGGCCAGCGGTGGCAGCCCCTGCAAGATGAAGTAGTGGTTGAGGAAGTCGATACGCGGCTCGTGGATGTCGTAGGCCAGCAAGTCGGTGCCCTGGCGCGGCAGGCCCATCCACGGGAAGGCCAGCGGGTTCAGGCCGCAGGCAATGTCGAGCAGGCGGCCGGGCGGACCGGTGACGGCGAAGATGTCGCGGTAGAACGTGTCCAGGATAGGCAGGCGCTCGCGGGTGGACAAATGGGTGTGCATCAGGTCGCGGCAGACGGCGCGGACGGCCGCCTCGTCGCCATTGACGAAGGTCTGGTTAAGCAATTCCCCCGCGGCGTCGTAGTCGGGATCGCCCAGGTAGGGGGCCATGATGCTGTGCAGGCGGCGGCGGACGGCTTTCTCGGCCGGGCGGGCCTTCTTGTGCGTGGCCACGGCCTCCACGGCCAGTTGGCGAATGGTCTCTTCGCTGGTGTCGCGGTACTTTTTCGATTGTTTGATGGCCGTGATGACCGTCTCAACGGCTTCCTGGTCGGTTGTCATAGGCTTGCCCCTTCGCGCTTTGCCCCTATTGTAGCCCAGTTGGCGGTAGGACCTGTACTTGTGGCGCGATTCTCCGACTCGCGATTTCCCTTCAGCGCGCGATTCGGGAGAATCGCGCCACTCAGTTTGATCTGCGTGCCATGTCTCACTTCTTCTCGACCAGAAAAGCGATCTCGGTGGCAAAGGTGAAGCGGGTGGCCGGCCAGCCGCGGGCGTCGAGCAGGCGGCGGAAGCCGGCCTCGTAGTGGGCGGCCATGCCCTTGCGCCGGCCGCCGAGGCTCTGCGCCGGGAAGGACACCAGCAGCCGCGGCGCGGGCAGCGCGTCGAGCAGTCGCTCCGGCGCGCGCCGGTCGAGCGCCTCCAGGCAGGGCAGCGTCTTGAGGACGAGAGCCAGGTCGGCCGGCGTGTCGGGCGGGCGGCCAACCACGTCGCGCACCTCAGCCCGGCCAGGCAGCCCGGTCAGGGCGAAAACGTCGTTGAGGAAGGCGATCTGGTCGGCATAGATGTCGTAGGCGATCAGTTCTGCCGTCGCCGGCAAGCCCATCCACGGCCGGGCCAGAGGGTTCAGGCCACAGGCGACGTCGAGCACGCGGCCAGGTGGGGGCAGGCCGGCCAGCGTCTCGGCGTAGAAGGCGTCGAGGATGGGCAGCCGTTCGCGCGTCGAGGCGTGCAGGGCCATGACGGCGCGGGCCGCCTCGCGGAGGGCGGCGTCGCCCGCGCCAGCGGCCTCGCGCAGCCGGGCCAGGGCGCGGCCATAGTCGATGGGCGCGTCGAGGAACGCCCCGCCGGCCTGGTGCAGCGCGTTCTTGGTCGCCTTGATAGCCGCCTTCAGGTTGGGTCGGACGGCCAGCTCGCGCGCGCCGACGGCCCGCACCAGGTCGGGGCTGACGGCGCGGTACTTGGCCGACGACAGGACGGCGGCTACCAGGGCATCGAGGGGTTCGGGCGCAACCATACCGCGAAGCGTACCACAAAGTTGCCTAGAGGCAGATTAACATTATTTGTCTAACAATTGTCTATAAAACATAATCCCTGCCCCATGCGCGTTTGTTGCGCGCAGGACACAGGAGAGAAACCCAACATGACAACGTGGTATACACGCGCCGTCGATGGCGTTCTGCAGGAACTGGCCGTTGACGGCGCGCGCGGCCTGGACGATGCCGAAGTGGCCCGCCGGCGCGAGCAATATGGCCCCAACGAACTGACCGAACGTGGCGGCAAGTCGCCCTGGAAAATCCTCTGGCAGCAATTCAGCAGCACGATGGTGCTCATCCTCATCGCCGCGGCGGTCGTCTCCGGCCTGCTGGGTAAGGCGACGGAGACGATCGCTATCGCCGCCATCGTCGTGCTCTTTGCCCTGCTGGGCTTTGTGCAGGAATACCGCGCCGAGAAGGCCATGGCCGCGCTGAAGAAGCTGGCCGTGCCGCTCGTGCGCGTCATCCGCGGCGGCGAGCGGCGCGAAGTCTCCGCTCGCGAGCTGGTGCCGGGCGACATCGTCCTGCTGGAGGCCGGCTCGGCTGTGCCCGCCGACCTGCGCCTGATCGAGGCCGCCAACCTGCGCATTCAGGAGGCGGTGCTGACCGGTGAATCGGAGCCGGTGGAGAAGGCAGTCGCCCCGCTGACTTCGGTGGCCCTGCCACTGGGCGACCGCATCAATATGGCCTACATGGGCACGGCGGTGACGTATGGCCGCGGGTCGGCCGTCGTCGTCGGCACGGGCATGGACACCGAGCTGGGCGAGATCGCCGCGCTCATCCAGGACGTGGAGGACAGCGCCACGCCGTTGCAGCGTCGCCTCGACAGCGTCGGCAAGCTGCTGGCCCTGGCGGGCGTCGTCGTGGCCGGCCTGGTGCTGGCCATCGGCCTCTTCCTGCGCGAAGATCCGCGCGATATGTTCCTGACCGCCGTCAGCGTGGCCGTGGCCGTCGTGCCGGAGGGATTGCCGGCCGTCGTCACCGTCACGCTGGCGCTGGGCGCGCAGCGCATGTTGCGCCGCAACGCCCTCATCCGCAAGCTGCCGGCCGTCGAGACTCTCGGCGCGGTCACGGTCATTTGTTCCGACAAGACCGGCACGCTGACCGAGAACCGCATGACCGTCACGGTCATCGACGTGGCCGGCCACTACCTGGAACTGACGGGCACGGCCCCCCACCACCCCGCGCCCGCCCTGGGCGGCAACGGCGCGCCGGCCGAGACGCCCATCCACCTGGAGGAACAGCCGCCCGCTATCGGCCTGACGCTGGCCGGCGGCGCGCTGTGCAACGACGCCGCGTTGCAACCCGACGAGGAGACCAATCGCTACGCTGTGCTGGGCGACCCGACCGAGGGGGCGCTGCTGGTGGCGGCGCTGCAGGCGGGCCTCCGCCGAGAGGGCTTGCTGGCCGTGGCCCCACGTGTGGCGGAACTGCCTTTCGACTCGGAGCGGAAGCGCATGACCACCGTCCACCGCCTGCCCAGCGCCGACCAGTTGCCGCCGGCGCTGCGGGGACTGGTGGGCGCGGGCCTGCGGCCAGACGATCACGTTGTTGCCTTCACTAAGGGCGCGGTGGACGGGCTGCTCGACATCAGCACGGCTATCTGGGTCGGCGGCGAACCACAGCCGTTGGACGACCACTGGCGCGAGCGGCTGATGCGCGCCAACGAGCAGATGGCCGGCAATGGCATGCGCGTGCTGGGTGTTGGCGTGCAGTGGATCGACGGCCCCGACGAGCCGCTGGAGCGCGACCTGACCATCATCGGCCTGGTGGGCATGATCGACCCACCCCGGCCGGAGGTCAAGGCAGCCGTGGCCACAGCCCGGGCCGCCGGCATTCGCCCGATCATGATCACCGGCGACCATCCTCTGACCGCCCGCTTTATCGCCTATGACCTGGGCATCACCGACAACGCCCGCGTGATGACCGGCCTGATGCTCGACGCGCTGTCGGACGCAGAACTGGCGCGGGTGGTCGATGAGGTTTCGGTCTACGCCCGCGTGACGCCGGCCAACAAGCTGAAGATCGTCGAGACGCTGCAAGGCAAGGGCCACGTCGTAGCCATGACCGGCGATGGCGTCAACGACTCGCCGGCGCTGAAGCGGGCCGATATCGGCGTGGCCATGGGCATCGCCGGCACCGACGTGACCAAAGAGGCGTCGGAGATGGTGTTGCTGGACGATAACTTCGCCACCATCGTCGCCGCGGTCGAAGAAGGGCGCGTCATCTACGACAATATCCGGCGCTTTGTGAAGTTCTCCATTGCCGGCAACGTCGGCAAGGTGGCGGTGATGCTGCTGGCCCCGCTGCTGCTGGGGCGCGAGGCGGCCGTGGCCCTCTTGCCGCTGCAACTGCTGTGGCTGAACCTGCTGACCGACGGCCTGCTGGGGCTGGGTCTGGGCGTGGAGCCGGCCGAGCGCAACACGATGCGCCGGCCGCCGCGCGACCCCCAGGCGGGCATCTTCAGCGAGGGGCTGGGTGGCCACGTCCTCTGGGTGGGCGCGCTCATCGGCGCGGTGGCGCTGCTGGCCGGCAGGCTCTTTTTCGACGCTGCCGACCTGGCAGACCGGACGTGGCAGACGATGATCTTCACAACGCTGGCCTTCTTGCAGGTCGGTCAGGCGCTGGCCTCGCGCTCCGGCCGGGAGTCAGTTTTCACGCTGGGCCTGCGCTCGAACCCGACGCTGCTGCTCCTGGCCGTGGGCGTGCTGGCGCTGCAACTCGTGGTGCTCTATGCTCCGCCGCTGGAGCAGTTCTTCGGCATTGTGCCTCTGAGCGGGCGGCAACTGCTGGTGGCGGCGGCGCTGGGCAGCATTGGCCTTGTGGCCATCGAGGTGGAGAAAGCGTTCTTGCGGCGGCGGGCATAAGGCGCGCCGCCGGCTAGGGTCGCACCGCGCTCAGCCGGGCCACAGCGCCGGCCGGCGCGGCCAGCACTTCAGCGGCCAGAGCCGCGTCGGCCGCATCGAGGTTGGCTTGCGAGTCCGCGGGCGCGACGAGCAGCTGCTCGCCGCGCCCATGTGTTAACTCATTCTCCCCATAGGTGGCCAGGAAGACAAAAGACAACTCAGGTCTGTCGGCCGCTATGATGATGAGGCGTAGCGATGGCGTGACGGCATGGCCCAGGCCGAGGGCGCGCTGGAGCGCGGCGGCCGTCTGCCAGGGCGCGTCGCCGGTGGCCACTGGCCGCGCCGGTAAGCGCCACGGCTCACTGGCGGCCGACCGCGTCCACAAGACGCGACCCCCGGCGGCGGCGAGCAGCCGCGCGGTCGCTGCCCACCCGACCTCCGCCTCATCCCGCGCGCGGCTGGGGCCGCGCCCCAGCCGCGCCGCCAGGCGCTCCGGCGAATGGGCCGTCTTGGGCGGGCCGCCGTCGTGGTGGAAGGCGTCAGCGAGTTGGCGCGCGTGGGCGGCGCTAAGGCCGCCGGGCGGCGGTTGGCCGTCGAAGAAGCCGGCCGGCGGCTGCCCCGTGGGCGTGACCAGTTCGCCGCCGCGCAACGCGCCGCGGTAGCTGAGGGTCAACTCGTTATCACGCGTGTAGTACACCCCCACCAGCCGGACCGGTAGGACAAAAAGCCCAGTGGCCGCGCGAAAGGCCCTCGCCAGCGTCGTTGCCGGTTCTTGCCCCACCGGCAACGGGCAAAGGACAGGTTCCAGAGAGCGCGCGCCCGGCTGCCGCAGGAGGACACGGCCTTTATGATCGGTCAGGTAACCGGCAAGTGTAACGCGCATTGTAATACTTCTCCGATACAGTGGGTTGCGTGGCCCTTTTCTGAGTAATTTGTGTGTTGCCGTAAACCAGCAAAGCGCCACGCTATCTGGAACGATAGGGTAGCAGTCAGGACAGTATCGGGAACTGTCCACGCCTCCACCATCACCAACCACCGCTCTCAACGGGCGTCGGCTACTCTATTTTATCACCGGTGTTGTTCAACACATCGGCACTCGTTGGCTACCAAATCGCATATTTGGTCAGGCAGTATACCTGTACTGCGCTAGGCGGCGATTCTCCCTAGCGTCCTCACGCGTCGCCGCAATCGGGGAGAATGCAGGAGATGAGAGCAAAGAGTATGAAACTGGTTGCCATGGTCGCGCTGATTTTGCTTCTATCGGCTGGCGTCGTGTCGGCCGATGGTGAGACAGCGCGCTCGTATGCGCCGGCGGTCTATGACACAGTCGCCTGCACAGTTGTGGTTGAGCCGGGGAGCAGCATTCAGAAGGCAATTAGCCCCGCCCGCAGCGGCGCGGTCATCTGCGTCCGCGGCGGCGTCTATGCTGAGGCGCTCAAAATCGCTCCAGCCAATGCTGGCATCACCCTCATGGCTTATCCCGGCGAGCAGCCTATTCTGGACGGCGAGAACCGGCTGCCGGTGATCACAAACAAGAATCGGTTTGCCCCGCTGATCATGGTCAACGCGAGGAACGTCACTGTTGACGGTCTGGAAATCCGCCGCTCGACCATGCGCGGTATCACGGTTAGCCAGGGGGACGTTATCCTCCGCAACTTGATCGTTCATGACAACTACGAAGTTGGCGTCATAGCGACCGGGCCTACGGCGGCCCCCCTGCGCAATGTGCTGGTAGAGAACAGCATCGTCTACAACAATCTGTTGAAGAACGCCAATGGCGCGGCCGGCGGCAGCGCCCTCACGTTCATCGCGGTCGAGAATGGCACGGCCCGCGGCAATGTGATCTACCACAACTACGGCGAAGGCCTGGTGGCCGGCCGCTGGACGCGCAATATGGTCCTGGAGGGCAATGCCAGCTACGACAACCGCGGCGCTAACATCTATCTGGTGAACACGACCGATCCGATCGTCCGCGGCAACTACGTCTTTTGCACCGACGATCCCATCTCGTGGCGTGGCAAGGGCGGTATGTATCGCCCCGGCCCCGGCCTCCAGGTGCGCGATGAGAACTTCAAAGCGCCTCAGCCCCCACCCAGTTCGGGTCAGGTTATCGTCAACAACATCGTTGTGGGTTGTGGCGTCAACTTCGGTGTCGCCACACAGATCGCTGGTGGCGGCCTGAACAACGCCATCGTGGCCCACAACACGTTCGTGAACGCGCGCAGCGTCAGCGGCGAATCGGCCAACAACATCGAAATCGCCGGCAATGCGGCGCTGAATAACACGCAATTTGTCAACAACCTGATCCTGCAATCGGTGCCGGGCACGATCACGCGCATCCAGGTGGCGATGGGCACACCGAACCTATCCACCTTCATGGTCAGCAATAACCTCTATAGCCGGACGCCGGGCAACGGCTGGGTTGCCGCCGAGTCGGGTCGCCTTGTCACCGATCCGCAATTGGTTAACCCGGTTCTGCCGTTACAGGCCGCTTTGCCGGCGCCGGCGAACTTCGCCCTGACGGCGACCTCTCCGGCGGTGGATGCTGGCGCGACCAGCATCGGCGTCAGCCAGGACTTCTTCAGCGATGAGCGCACCGGCACAGTCGATATCGGCGCGGACGAGCTGGGCGGCAGCACACAATTCAACCTGCTAGGTGACCCGGCCTCTCTGACTTTCAGCGGCGAGTAGCCGGCAGACACGGCAACGCACACCGCAGAGTGAACAGTTTGTCTTGCGACGGGTCAGGCAGCCGCCTGACCCGTCGCGCGTTTTCCGGGGCCGGCGCTGGCAGTAATAAGCTTCGTAAGCGAGTTCCCTTAAAATTACAATGGCCCAATTCTTTGTACAGGTGTGCTTGCCATGAACGTAAAGGTAAAAATCGTTGGTTTGCTGCTGGCCGTATTGGTTCTCACCGGCTTGCCCGCGTGGGTAGAGGCGGGGAGTCGGCTGAGTGTCGTGATCGCCGCCGGCGCGGAGATTGCTCTCGACCCGGCCGACTGCCAGATCGTCGTCGATCCCAGTGGCTCCATCCAGGCCGCCATCAACGCCGCGGCCAACAACACGGTTATTTGTGTCCACGGCGGCATCTACAATGAAGCCATCACCATTCCCGTCACCAGGACAAACCTGACGCTGAGCGCCTATCCGGGGGAGCAACCCGTGATCGATGGCAACAAGCGTATCCCCGGTGGCCTGCCCGGGGCGCGCTTCCGGGCGCTGGTGGAGATCTACGGCTCTGGCACGGTGCTTGACGGCTTCGAGGTGCGCTACTCCAGCGCGCGGGGGCTAGAGGTCAATGCCAACAATGCTATCGTGCGCCACACCGCCGTTCACGACAACTGGGCCGAGGGCCTGACTGTCCGCAACGCTGGCGAGAACAGCCGGGTGACGGGCGTCCTGATCGAGAACAACCGCGTCTACAGCAACCTGCGCAAGGTGCGCTACATCCCGGTCATCTACCGCGGCCTGCGCACCGGCAGCGGCCCGACCGACTGGCTGTTCGATCCCGACGAGGCATGGGACAACCCATTCTGGACGGGCAGGGACGTCGATTTGCCGGAGGGCGCTCTGAACGCGCTCGCGATGACGTTCAACGACGACGGCCAGACGGCGCGTATCTATGCCGGCTCGGTGCGGACGACCCGCGAGGGCCACATCGGCGAGGAGTTCAGCGCCGATGGCACGCCCATCGACTACACGGGGCGCGACCTGCTGTTCTTTGAGCCATCGACGCAGAAGTGGACGCTCTACTTCAAGGGCGCGACGCTGGGCGTGCCCGCGGCCGCGGTCATCGACGCTTTCCAGATTGACGGTAGCATTCCGCCAGAGAACCTGCCCTGTCCACAGTGCGCGCCCATCGTCATGAGCTTCGACACGCCGATCAGCCTGACCGTCGACGGCGCGCCAACGTCAATCGGCTCCAGCGATCTGGTACGCTTCCAGCCCACAGCCGTCGGCCCGGGCGATGTCATCACCGCCGGAGCGTTCACGATGGAGCGGACCGCGGCGAGCATGAGCTTGCCGGCCGGGGCCAACATCGACGCCCTCGACCGCACACCCGACAATCGCCAACTGATGAGCTTTGCCGGCGACATTACCCTGGGCGGCCAGACCTTCCGCAACGAAGACCTCATCGCCTATGACCCGCCCGATGCCTGGACGCTCTACTTCGACGGCAGCGCCATCCCCTTCAACCCTTTTTCTGATGACCTGACCGCCGTTTGGCTCGACCGCAACGGCCACATCTACATCAGTGGCGACCCCATCGGCGGCAGCGGTCTGACCTTCGTCTTTGCCGAAGACAGCATCGCCCGCGGCAATGTTATCTATAACAACTATGGCGAAGGGCTGGTGGCTGGCCGCTATACCAGCCGCCTCACCCTGGAAGACAACATCAGCTATGACAATGACCACGCCAACGTCTACCTGAACGACACGGCCGACGTGTTGGTGCAACGCAATATCATTTACTGTACCGATGACCGCGAGTTTTGGCGCAAGGGGCACGCCGTTGAATACCGGCCCGGCACCGGCCTGCAAATCCGCGACGAGGATTTCAACCCTATGCCGCCGCCCAGCACCGGCCAGGTCATCATCAACAACATCGTCGCCGGTTGCAGCACAAACTTCGGCGTAGATACACAGCAGGCCGGCGGTGGGCTGAACAACGGCGTCGTGGCCAACAACGTCTTTATCAACGCCCGCGCCGACGCGCCCACGGCCGTCGACAACGTGGTTTTTAGCGGCGGCACGTCCTACGCCAACTCGCGCTTTGTCAACAACATGATCGTTCAGACCGTCCCCGGCGATCTGACGCTCATCCAGGGCACGGCCGACTTCTCGACCCTGACCGTGGCCAACAATCTGTACTCGTCGGCCCCGACAGGCTGGTTCCCCGGCGAGGTGGGTCGCGTCGTCGGCGCGCCGGTCTTTGTCAACGGCATCCCACCGCTGCCCACCGTCGCCAGCCCGCCCAACCCGGCCGATTACCTCGTCGATTACGACTCGCCGGCCTTCGACAGCGGCCAGACGGTGGCCGAGGTCATGGCCGACTACTTTGGCCACAGTCGCCTCGACACTGGCCTGCCCGACATCGGCATCTACGAACTGCCCTACCAGGGCGAGATCATAATCATCCAGCAAGCCATTCCCGCCAGCGCGGCCCAGTCGTTCGACTATACGGCGACTTTCTCGCCGGCCGTCTTCCGGTTGTCCCACGGCCAGCAGGTCGCCACCGGCGTGCTAACGGCTGGCACCTATCGCGTTACGGTGGGTGAAGTGGACGGCTGGACGACGACATCGAGCTGTGACGACGGCTCGACGGCCGAGACCATCGCTCTCGACCCCGGCGAAACGGTGACCTGCACCTTCGTCAGCACGCGCGCGTCGCAGCTGACGGTGCGCAACGACTTGCAGCCGGCGACGGACACGCCACTGTTTGATTTCGATCTGGATGGCACGACGTTCCAACTGGGCCATGAGAGCCGTACCTTTGTGGTGACGCCGGGCGAGGCCCACGCCGTCACGGCCGCCGTGCCCGACGGCTGGGAGCGCACCGCAGCCACGTGCGACAACGGCGACGCGCCCGCGGCCGTAACGCTGGCCGCGGGCGAACAGGTCAATTGCACCTTTAGCCACCGCAAACTTGGCCGCATCGTCATCGAGAAGCAGACGCTGCCCGACGGCGTGGCGCAGGCCTTTGTCTTTGCCGCCGGCTACGCTGGCGACGGCTTCAGCCTGAGCGACGGCCAGCAGAACCAGTCTGACCTCCTGTCGCCGGGCAGCTACGCCGTCGCCGAAACGCTGCCGGCCGGCTGGGCGCAGAGCAGCGCCACCTGTGATGACGGCTCCACCCCCGGCGCGATCGCCCTCGACCCCGGCGAGACGGTCACGTGCGTTTTCGTCAACGCGCAAGTGGGGTTGGCTCTGACCAAGACGCCGACGCCCGGCAGTGTCACCGCGCCCGGCGGCGACGTGAGCTTCGCGGTGCGCGTCAGCAACACCGGCGCGGCGGCGCTGCAACTGACGGCGCTGAGCGACTCGGTCTTCGGCGACGTGGCCGACGCCGGCAACCCGGCGCTGGTGGCCACCGATTGCGCCCTGCCCCAGAGCCTGGCCGCGGGCAGCGATTACACCTGCGCCTTCACTGGCCACATCGGCGGCGCGGCCGGCCAGACCCACCACAACACGCTGACGGCCACGGCCGGCGCGCTGGCCCAGGCTACGGCCGAGGCCGCTGTGGCCATCGTCGCTCCCCCGCCGGGGCACATCGTCATCGTCAAGCAGACCGACCCGCCCAACACGCCCGGCCAGTTCAACTTCTCGGCCAGCTACGACGCCGATGGCTTCGCCCTGGGACATGGGCAGAGCAACGATTCTGGCCCGCTGCCCTCCGGCGCAACCTACAGCGTCGGCGAGAACGTGCCCGCCGGCTGGACGCTGGCCAGCGCCACGTGCAGCAATGGCTCCCCGCCCGGTCAAATCGCCCTGGCCGCCAACGAGACGGTGACGTGTACCTTCACCAACCGGCGCACTACCTCCGGGCCGGCGGCGACCTTCTACGTGACAACGGCCAGCGCAGGTACGGTGGGCGGCGTGGCCTATGCCGTCGGCGACATCGTCGCCTATAACGGCCTGACCGGCGTGTGGTCGCTGGTCTTCGACGGCTCCGACGTCGGCTGGAAGAAAGCCATCGGCGATTTCGAGTTCCTGCCCGACGGCGCGGTACTGCTGACCAGCAGCGCCGGGCAGACCGTGGGCAGCCTGAAGTTGCAAGTGCATGACATCGCCCGCTTCGCGCCTACCTCGCTGGGCAGCACGACCGCCGGCACGTTCACGCTCTACTTCGACGGCTCCGACGTTGGCCTGAGCACGGCCTCGGAGCGCATCGACGCCCTGGCGCGCAAGCCCGACGGCACGCTGCTCATCAGCACCGCCGGCCGGGCCACCGTCAAGAACGGTAGCACGTCCATCGTGGCGCAAGACGAAGACCTGTTGGCCTTCCACCCGACGCAACTGGGCGCGACCACGAGCGGCACGTGGAACCTGGCCACCGACGGCTTCGATGGGTCGCTGCTGACCGGCATGGCCGCGGAGAACGTCAACAGCGCCTGGTATGACGGGGCGACGGGCAACCTCTACCTGACCGTCCTCAACGCCTTCAACATCGGCAGCATCAGCGGCAGCCAGCGGACGGTGCTCCAGGTGACACCGGCGCGGGCCGTCTCCGCCTACTGGTCAGCCAGCGCCTACGGCGGCATTGACGGCCTGGCCATTGCGCCCTAGCCGCGCCCGTCAACCATCTCGCGGGCGATGGCGTTGTGGCGGCGCAGGTGCGGTTCCAGATCGACGGTCGTCAGCTGGCCGTCCTGGACGATAACGCGGCCGTTGATGACCGACAGGTCGACGCGGGGCGCGTGGCAGAAGATGAGCGCGGCCACCGGGTCGTGCCACGCCCCGGCGTAGTCGAGCCGGTTGAGGTTCAGGGCGATGAAGTCGGCGCTCATGCCGGGGGCCAGATGGCCGATGTCGTCGCGCCCCAGCACGGCCGCGCCGCCGCGCGTGCCCATCGCCAACGCCTCGCGAGCCGACATGGCCCCGGCCAGCCCGGCAAAGCCGCCCCGCCCGCCCGGCGCTTCGCTCAGGTAGCGGTCTGGGGCCACGCGCTGCAAGAGCATTGCCTGGCGCGCCTCGCCCAGCAGGTGGCCCCCGTCGTTGCTGGCCGAGCCATCTACGCCCAGGCCCACCGGCGCGCCGGCGGCGCGTAGATCGAGCACGTGGGCGATGCCGCTGGCCAGGCGCATGTTGCTGCTGGGGCAGTGGGCCACGCCCGTACCCGTGCGGCCGAACAGGCCGATCTCCCCCGCGCTCATGTGGACACAGTGGGCATGCCAGACGTCGTCGCCCGTCCAGCCCAGCGATTCGACGTAGGGCACCGGCCGCGCGCCAAACGTCTCCAGGCAAAACGCCTCCTCCTCGATGGTCTCGGCCAGGTGGGTGTGCAGCCGCACGCCAGTGGCGCGGGCCAACGCGGCCGACTCACGCATCAGGTCGGGCGTGACGGAGAAGGGCGAGCACGGAGCCAGCACGACGCGAATCATGGCGTGGCGCTGGGCATCGTGGTAGGTCTCGATCAGCCGGCGGCTGTCGCGCAGGATGGCATCTTCGTCCTCGGTGACGCGATCGGGGGGCAGACCGCCCTGGCTTTCGCCCAACGACATGGAGCCGCGGGCGGCGTGGAAGCGCAGACCGATGTCGGCCGCGGCGCGAATCTGGCTGTCCAGCGTGCAGTCGTTGGGATAGATGTAGAGGTGGTCGCTACTGGTCGTGCAGCCAGACAGGGCCAGCTCGGCCAGCCCGGTGATGGTGCTGACGTAGACGGCCTCGTCGGTCAGGTTGGCCCAGATGGGATAAAGCGTCTTCAGCCAGGTGAACAGGTCGGCGTCCTGGGCAATGACGCGCGTCAGGCTTTGATAGAGGTGGTGGTGGGTGTTGACCAGGCCGGGCAAGACAACGTGGTCGCGCAGATCGAGAACCGTGTCGGCCGTGTCGGGCAGCTCGGCCGTTGGGCCGACGGCCGCAATCACGTTGTCGCGCACGAACAGGCCGCCGCCGGCGATCTCGCGCTGCGCGTCGTCCATCGTGGCCAGAACGAGGGCATTCTTAACTAGTAGGGTGCTCATCAGGAGGCTCCTTGTCGGTTGGCGCAGGCAGGGCCGCGCGAAGGATTGCGTCTTATGGCTTTTGGCAAGCAATGGCTGCCTGAGCTATAATATCACAATGCCCTGTCGGGGATGTGGCGGAATTGGCAGACGCGCATGACTTAGAATCATGTGTCGCAAGGCGTGTGGGTTCGAGTCCCTCCATCCCCATTTCAACCCAAAGCGTTGCGCGGCAGCAACGCTTTTTCTTTCAAGAGGTAAGCCCTGTGACCCTGAC
>DAOSMQ010000010.1:0-14953 GCA_035372725.1 Promineifilum sp. (SeqCode) | reverse complement strand
GGGAGGCATTCCAGAAACGCAGAGACAAATAGACCAGCAGGAAAGGCGAGAAGATGAGCGCGGAGATGTTGTGGCTGAGGATGAGGGCGGCGTAGGCCAGGGCGAAGAGGGCCACGGCGCGGCGGCGGGCCGGCCGTTGGGCGGTCACCAGGCCATCGGCGGCCAGCAGCACCACCGGATACCAGGCCATCGCCCAGAACTCGGCCAGCGAGTCGCCGCGGACGTAGACATTGACCATGTGGAAGGGCGCGACGGTGTAGGCCACGGCCGCCAGCAGCCCCGCCCAGTCTGACCTCAGCCAGCGCCGCCCCAAATAGAACGTCCCCAGCCCGGCAACGATGAAGCCGGCCAGTTGCGCCAGATGGATGGCGCGCACGTAGCTGAAGCCCAGACCGCGGAAGGCCGCGGCGATATAGATCGAGAGGGGCGCATAGTAATTGTAGAAGGGATAGCCGTCGCCATAGGCCGCGTCGGGCATCCAGCGGACGGGGAAATGGCCGCCGGCCAGCGCTGTTGTTAGCTGGTGGAGGCGTTGCAGCAGGAAGGGACTGTCGCCGCCGCCGCGTGTGTTCAGCAGCCCCGGCTGCGACACCGCCGGCCAGGCGGCCACCACGGCGACGACGACCACGACCGCCGGGAAGAGCCATGCACGCCAGGGGCCGGCTCGGCGGGCGATGGCGCTATTCCTCCGTCCGCATGGCGGCCAGGAAGCGGCCGAACACCGCCCGGTTGACCGACCGCGGCAACAGGCGCATGGCCAGCGTGCCGCCGCGGTAGAACCAGCCGGGCACGACGATATCCGACCGCCCCAGATGGCCCAGGGCGTCATCGACGACGCGCTCGGCCGACAGGCTCATGCGGCCGCTCAGGCCGGCTACGTCGAGAAATTCGGTGCGCGTTGTGCCGGGGGCCAGCGTCAGCACGTCCACGCCGTCGGCGCGCAACTCGGCGGCCAACCCCTCGCCCAGCAGCAGGTCGAACGCCTTGGTGGCCGCGTAGAGGCTCCACTGGGGCGTGCCCACGAAAGCGACGACCGACGAGACCATGACGATGCCGCCGCGCCGCCGCGCGCGCATGGCCGGGCCGAAAGCGCGCGTCAGCAGCAGCGGCGCGCGAGCGTTGACGTTGAACAGGCGCAGCATCTCGTCGGGGTCGGCGTCGAGGAATGGCCCGGTCAGGCTATAGCCAGCGCTATTGACCAGCAGGCCGATGTCCAGCCCGTCAGTGGCGGCGCGAAGGATGTCGAGGAAGTCATCGCGGCAGAGATCAACAGGGACGGGGCAGGCCAGTACGCCGCAGTCGGCGGCCAACTCGCCCGCCAGCGCCTCTAGCCGCTCCGCCCGCCGCGCGGCCAGGACGACGTTTAGCCCGCGCCCGGCCAGACGGCGGGCAAAGGCGCGGCCGATGCCCGACGACGCGCCTGTGACCAGCGCCCACGGGCCATAGCGGGCGGCGAAGGTGTCGCTCACCTTACACGCCCGCCGCGGCGAAGGCGTCGTCGATGATCGTGCCGGCCTCCGCCTGAATCTGCTGTAAGTGCTCGCGCCCTAGAAAGCTCTCCGCGTAGACCTTGTAGATGTTCTCCGTGCCGCTGGGACGGGCGGCGAACCAGCCGTTGGCGGTCACGACTTTCAGCCCGCCGATGGGGGCGTCGTTGGCGGGGGCGCGGGTCAGCTTGGCGACAATCGGCTCGCCCGCCAGCGTATCGGCGCGCACCAGTTCTGGCGACAGGTTGGCCAGCACGGCTTTGCGCGTCGCGGACACGGGCGTGTCGGTCCGCTGGTAGACCGGGTCGCCGAAGCGCCCGGCCAGGTCGCCGTAGTGCTCGCCGGGGTCGCGGCCGGTGCGGGCCAGGATTTCGGCGGCCAGCAGGTCCATGATGAAGCCGTCCTTGTCGGTCGTCCATACGCTGCCGTCGCGGCGCAGGAACGAGGCTCCGGCGCTCTCCTCGCCGCCGAAGCCGTAGTCGCCGCTCAGCAAGCCAGCGACGAAGTACTTGAAGCCGACGGGCACCTCGGCCAGCCGCCGGCCCAGATGCGCGGCCACGCGGTCGATCATTGAGCTGGACACCAATGTCTTGCCCACAGCCGCGTCGGCGCGCCAGGCCGGACGGTTCTGGAACAGATACCAGATGGCCACCGCCAGGAAGTGGTTGGGGTTCATCAGCCCGGCGCTGCGGGTGACGATGCCGTGGCGGTCGTAGTCGGGGTCGTTGCCGACGGCAATGTCGAAGTCGTCCTTCAGGCGGATGAGACCGGCCATGGCATAGGGCGACGAGCAGTCCATGCGGATCTTGCCGTCGTGATCGACGCTCATGAAGCCAAAGGTCGGATCGACGTAGGGGTTGACGACGGTCAGGTGCAGCCCGTAGCGCGCGGCAATCGGTTCCCAGTAGTGGACGCCGGAGCCGCCCATTGGATCGACGCCGATGTGGAGCCTGGCCGCGGCGATGGCCTCCATATCGACCACGGTGGCCAGGTCTTCGACGTAGGGGGTGATGTAGTCGCGCTCCTCAGTCGTGTCGGCCGCCAGTGCCCGGCGCAGGGGAATGCGTCGCACGCCACGCAACCCATCGGCCAGCAGGGCGTTGGCCCGTTCCTGAATCCACCTGGTCGTCGTTGTGTCCGCCGGGCCGCCTTCGGGCGGGTTATACTTGTAGCCGCCGTCCTCGGCCGGGTTGTGCGACGGTGTGATGACGATGCCATCGGCCCGCGGGCGCGCGCGGTCGCTATTCCACGTCAGGATGGCGTGGGAGATGACCGGCGTGGGTGTGTAGTCAAGGCCGCGCTGAATGACGACATGGACGCCATTGGCGGCGAAGACCTCCAGCGCCGTGGCCAGGGCCGGCTCCGACAGCGCGTGGGTGTCCATGCCGGCGAAGAGCGGCCCAGCGATGCCCTGCCCGGCGCGGTATTCGGCCACGGCCTGACTGATGGCGGCGATGTGGTCGTCGTTGAACGTGCCCCCTGTCGATGTGCCGCGGTGGCCGGACGTGCCGAAGCTGACCGCTTGCAGCGGGTCGGCCGGGTCGGGGTGGTTGGTATAGTAGGCTGAGACGAGCCTGGGGACATTGACAAGTCGTTCGCGTGGGGCCGGCTGCCCGGCCAGTGGGTGTAGGGCCATGTGATCCCCTTTGCTGAGTATTGAAAGAAACCGGGTTTGCGCTCTGAGGGGAGTATAGCAAGTAGTAGAGGGATCGTCAGTTGTGGTATTATTCGGGCCGCAGGTGCTGTATTCGCTGAAGCCGATTGCTATATCGGAGTTTACCCATGAAGGTTCGAGAGGTCATCAAGCTGATCGAGGAGGACGGTTGGTACCTAGTGCGGATTAGAGGAAGTCATCGACAGTTCAGGCATCTAAGCAAGCCCGGCATCGTGACTGTATCGGGCAGCCCTGGCAAAGACATGCCACCAGGAACGCTCAATAGTGTTCTGAAGCAAGCTCAACTGAAGGAGTAAAAAGCATGGAATACATGGTTGTCATCGAACGCGGGGAAGACAGCTACGGGGCCTACGTGCCCGATTTGCCTGGCTGCGTGGCGGTTGCGGATACCAAAGATGAGGTATTGACCTTAATCCAAGAAGCGATTGTCCTCCATTTGGAGCTCATGCAAGAGGACGGCCTGCCTATTCCTACTCCGCACTCGGTCAGTGAATACGTTGCTGTAGCCCTGTAGGCGATAAAGAGAAACATCGAGTTCCTTGAGGCAGGATTCTTGTGACTTTGGATAACCTGCTGAACACGCATGACTCCAGTGCCTTTTACGAGAACTTGCCCGCCGATGAGGCCTTCGCCCTCGCCCAGCGGTTCGAGTTCTTTTTCACGCTTAGGTAAGTGAGACGATACGATCTCTGGCAGGCCCGACAGAGGCAGCGCGAAATGAAGGTGGAACGGCTCTATACGGCATCATAGAGGGGGGACAACAAATGAAACGCGCTGTTGCCCGCCTCGGCCGACTAGCGCCGCAGCAGCGTGAAGAGCAGCACCCCTAATAGCGCCACGCCGACGAGAATCGCCCCCAGCCCCAGGTAAACCAACCAGTTCGAGCCGCCCTCCGGCGCGCCCGTGGCTACCGCGGCGGCCGTGGCCGTGGCCGCGGCCTGAGCGGGGTCGGCCGTTGGCGTGGCCGGCTCGGCCGTCGGCGTCGTCCGCAGCCGGCTGCCGAACTCCAGAGCGATCGTCTGCCCGGCAGCGACATCGACCGTGGCGTTGGGCTGCGTCGTCGTCTCCAATGTCGGCGGCAGCGTCTGGCCGACCTGGAACGTCCCCGCGGCCAGATTGCCGAAGCACAGCGGCTCCGCCTGTCCGGTGGAGACCGCTTGCCCGATGACCGTTGCGCCCTGGGCGACGGTCAACGTCACCCCGGCGACGTAGCCTTCGTCGGCGTCGCGCAGGCCGTTGCCGTTGGCGTCGCGGAAGGCGTTGACGCAGACGGTGGCCGTGCCCGCGGGCGCGGCCGTCGGCGCGGTTGTGGCCGTGGCCGCCGTTAGTGTCGCCGCCACGGTGGCCGCGGCCGGCTCCGTGGGCACGGACGACGTTTGCACGGGCGCGGGCGTCGGCGCGGGCTGCGTCGGCTGGGGCGTGGCCGTTGGCAGCGTCTGGGCCACTAGCTCGGCCGCGTCCACCCACGTGTCGAGGAACTGCCGGCACTGGTTGACGCCGGTCACGCCCCAGTCAGCGCTGGTGAAGACGGTGATCTGGTTGCCCGTAGCCGTGGCCGAGACGGTGAATTGCTGCCAGGTGTCGTGGGGCGAGCCGGCCGCGCCCCAGACGACATCGGCGTCGTTCCACTGGCCACTGCCGTTGGGGTCAATGCCGGCGCGCATGTTCATTTGCAGCGCCGTCTCCGAGGCCGCCGGCGAAGACTCGTTGCTGCCTCGACCACGGCCGTAGAAGGAGAAGCGGTAGGTCGTCCCCGGCGTGGCGGCGACGGTCTGATAGACGCCGCCCGACCAGGTGTCCCAGTTGTTGCCGACGTATTGCGACGCCGCTCCCTCGCGCAGGAAGCCGGCCGCTGTCTCGACATTCCACTTCGGCAGGACGTGATAGGCCACCAGGCACTCCTCGTCGCTCCGGGGCGTCGATTGGCTCCACTTCTGCCAGTTGCCGGCTGCGCCGCCGCTGAAGGGTTGCTCGAAGCCGGGATTTTGCAGCAGATTGCCCTGCTGGGCCGCGGCGACGCGCGCGCCGAGGAGGGCGACAAAGAGGGATACGACAAGGAGGGGGGCTATCTTCTTCATGCCATCATGTCCGGGCGCGGCTGTTGACGACGCGCCCCACTAAAGGTCATCGAGGTCGTGGAAACGCCGCTCGTTGGTCGGTTCAGGGCGTTGCCCCCCGCCCGTAACGACGCGCGGCTGTCTGAAAAGCAAGATTAGCACAGCCGCCAGAAGGAGCAAGCCGCCCAGAAAAAGGATGACCACGCCGGCTAACCGCCAGTCGAGGCGGATAAACCGGCCGGCCGCGGCCGTCTGGCCGGCGGGCGTGGCCGCCGGGGCTGTGGACGGGGCCGACGTGGTTGCCGCGGGCGGGTTGGCGGGCGTGGGCAGCGCGGTCGCGCCGGCGGCCGGCCCCGCGGCCACGTCGGCCGCGCCGGTGACGCTGCCAAATGCTTGCCGCAACTGGCTGCCGGCCGTCAGGCTCAGTGTCCAGTCGCCGCCCGTCGTTAGAACCTCGCCGGGGCCGATGGAGCGCGTGACGCGGTATTCGCCCGGCAGCAGCCCGGCGATGCAATGAGGCTCGGAGACGCCGTCGGTAATGTAGTTGGCCACGACGACCTCGGTGTTGTAGATGGTGAAGGCCACGCCCGCCCGCAACGGCTCGCCCTCGTCGTGGATGCCGTCGCGGTCGAGATCGTCGTAGGCCTCCAGGCAGATGCCCGCCTCGGCGCGCGTTTCGGTGGGGCGCAGTGTCGGCGGCGGGGGCGTGACTGTCGGGCTGCCGCTGGTGGGCGCGGCCGGCGGCGTCACGCGGGCGACGAGCAGCACGTCGCCGGGGTTGATGACATCCCCCTCGGTCAGGTTGTTGAGCGCCAGCAGCTCGCCCAGCGACAACCCGGCCCGCGCGGCAATGACCCACAGCGACTCGCCCGGCGCGACGATGATGGTGATCGCGCCTGTTTCGTCCGGCGTGGGCGAGATCCACGGCGTCGGCGGCGCAAACGTCGGCGTCGGCGTCTCAATGGTTGGCGTGGGGATGGGCATCGCCGTCGGGTCGGTCTGGGCGGCGGACGCGGCCCCGGCGGCCAACAGCGCGCCCACGAGCAGCCCCATCGGCAGCCATCGCGGTGCTTTCATGCCAAATCGCTCCTTGCCGTCAGCCGTCCGGCGTCAGGACGACCACATCGCCGCTCGCGCCGAGCAACGGCAGCCGCTGGCCAGTGGCCGGGTCGTAGAGACCGATCTCGATGCGGTCCTGCGCCGGCTGGAACGGCCGCGACAATGCGAGTGTATGCCGCTCGTCGATCCTGAGCAAGGGCTGCCAGTTCGCTGCCGGCCACAGACCTCCGCCGATAGTGCCGTCATGCTGGGCCAGCATCCCCTCTGGGCCGAGGACGTGGATGAAGACTTGCGGCGGCGATGCGTCGGGCGAGTGGGCCGCGCCGGGCGTCCACTCCAGCGCCACCGTCAGCGCGTCGGGCGCGTCGAGCGTCGCCGCCGCGCTCAGGCCATAGCGGTCGTCGAAGTTCGCCGCCGGTGGCGCTTCGGCCGGGCCGGGGAGGATGTCGTAGCGGGTGTAGAGCGCGTACGGCTCTGGCTCCAGGTCGCCGCGGGCCAGCGGGCCGGGTTCGATGGCCACCCGCGCTGGCGGACGGACCGCCCCAGGCAGGAAGTCGAGCGGGCCATAGGGCCAGGCGAAGACGGTCGTCGGCCCGGCCAGCGCCGGCAGAGGCTTGGCCGGGTCGAAGGGCGTGAAGGCGTGACCGTGCAACAGGAAGGGGATGGACGGCCAGCCCTCGGTGAAGCGCCGGTCAATGAGCACGGTCGTGCCCTGCGGCGCGGCGCGGGCGGCGCGGGCCAGCTCGGCCGCGGCGCTCTCCCACAGGTAAGCGACGTCCGGCTGGCGGGCGTATGTGCTGTAATCGCGGACGGTCAGGGCCAGGCTGCCGGCCAGCAGGCCAACGACAGCCAGGCGACGCGCGACCGCCGGCAGCCGTGGCCAGGCCCACAATTGGGCCAGCCCAATGGCCGGGAAGAAGATCGCGCCGGGCAGGATGCCGGCGGCGCGCAGGAAGTGGGGCGCGTCTTCGGCCAACAGCGTCGGGCCGAGCATGACCAGTTGCCACAGCAGCAGAAAGGCCGCCGCCGGCCGCCGCCAGCGCCACAGGCACCAGCCCAGCCCGACGAGAAACGGCCCGGCCATGAGCAGGTCGAAGACCGGCCGTCCGGCGGGGTTGTCGCTCTTCAGCACGACGTCGTAGCTGAGCAAGGCGTTGTGGCGCAGGATACTATCGCCGCGCCACAGGTACAGACCCAGGGCGCGGCCGGTGTTGCCCAGCAGCGCGCCCAGCGGGTCGCCGCCGCTGACCTCCGGGCTGAGGATCGACACCTGCCCGGCGCGGCCGAAGAGCAGGGCCGGGTCGCGCAGCAGCACGGTCGCCAGCGGGGCGACGGCCACGGCCGCCCCGGCGACGAACCACAGCGCCCGCCCCGCGTCCCACAGGCGCGCCCGGCGGCCGGTGGCCACCAGGTACGCGGCGAAAAGGAGCAACAAGAGCGGCGTGAAGCGCGCCGCCAGATAGGTGTAGAAGCTGAGGCCATAGACCAGCCCGGCCGCCAGCCACAACACCGCCCGCCGCTCGCGGTAGGCGCGCGTGCCCAGCCAGAAGGCTGTCGCCAGCATGGGCGCGAGCAGCCCGGCCCGCAAGCCGATGCGGCCGAGGTGGACGGGCCAGAAGGTGATGGCCCACAGGAACGCGGCCAGCAGCCCGGCCACGCGCCCAAACCAGGCCCGCCCCAGCAACGCCGCTGGCAGCGTCGCCAGCGTGCCGGCCACAGCCGCCGGCAGCCGCAGCGCCAGCGTCGTCGGGCCGAGCAGGGCAACGGACAGGGCGACGAGGTAGATGAAGATCGGTTCGCGGCCGTTGTTGGCCGGGAAGAAAAGGGCCAGTTGCCCACGCAAGACGCCTAGCGCGTCCAGGCCGTTATAGGCTTCGTCGCGGTAGGGGCCGGGCGGCCACGCGCCCAGCCTGGTGAAGCGCAGCGCCGCGGCGACGAGCACCGCCAGGAGCAACAAAGCCCACCCCCAACGGGATGGGCCGAAAGACCACCGCGCACGCGACTTCCCCAAGGTTGCCAAAGCAACCGCAGTATAGCAAAATAGCTCCTTGCGTCAACGTCAACTCGACCGAACCCATCTCGCCGCGAAGTACATGCGCAGGTCATCGCCATCGCCCTCCTCCACCCCACGGCGGGCGGAGTAGCCTATGCGTGTCCTCATGCTCTCCAAGGCCTGCCTCGTGGGGGCCTATCAGACCAAGCTGGAAGCCATCGCGCGCATGCCCGATGTCGAGTTGACAGCGCTTGTGCCGCCTAGCTGGGATGACCCGGACGGCCGGGTGGCGCTGGAGCGCTGCTACACCGACGGCTACGAGCTGCTGGTCGATCCCATCCGCTTCAACGGCCACTACCACACCTACTACTATCCCACCCTGCCCCGCCGGCTGCGCCAGTTCCGGCCCGACGTCGTCCACATCGACGAGGAGCCATACAATCTGGCTACCTGGCTGGCCATGCGCCAGGCGCGCGCCGTTGGAGCCAAAACGCTGTTCTTCACCTGGCAGAATCTGGCCCGCCGTTACCCACCGCCGTTTAGCCTGATGGAGCGGCAAGTACTGGCCGCCAGCGACTACGCCATTATGGGCAACCGCGAGGCCGCGGACATCTGGCGGGCCAAGGGCTATGCCGGCCCCTACCGCGTCATCCCGCAGTTTGGCGTCGATCCGGTGCTCTTCTCGCCGCCGGCCGCCCGCGACGCCGGGCGAGCATTTATCATCGGCTCGGCCAACCGCCGTCTGGTGCCGGAGAAGGGCGTCGATCTGCTGTTGCGCGCCGCCGCCGGGCTGCCGGGCGTCTGGCGGTTGCACATCGCCGGCGACGGGCCGGCGCTGCCCGGCCTGCGCCGCCTGGCCGAGGAACTGGGCATCGCCGGGCGTGTCGACTTCGATGGCCCCATTCCTTCCGACCAGGTGCCCGCCTATCTGCGCGACCTGGACGTGCTGGCGCTAACCTCGCGCACGCTGCCCAACTGGAAGGAGCAGTTCGGTCGCGTCCTGATCGAGGCGATGGCCTGCGGCGTGCCGGTCATCGGCTCGCGCTGCGGCGAGATTCCCCACGTCATCGGCGACGCTGGCCTTATCATTCCTGAAGAGGATATAGACGCGCTTCGGGCTGGGCTGCTACAATTCATGCAGAACGACGAGCTGCGCCGCGAGTTCAACCGGCGCGGCCGGCAACGGGTGTTGGAGCATTTCACCCAGGCGAGTATCGCCGCGGAAACAGTAGCGATTTACAGGAGCCTGAGCGCCCCCGGCGCGGCGGTTCCTCTTGATTGATATGGCCGAATCCATGCCCCCGGCGGGCAACGACGCCGATACATCGCCTTCGGGCACACGACGGGGACGCCTGGCCCGGCGAGCGCTGGGTCTGGCGCTGGTCATCGTCTCCGTCGTCCTGGCGACCTATCTGTTGGTGGCCTACTTCGCCTATGAAAGCGGCCGGACCTTGCGCAGCCAGCAGGAGACGACCGCCCGCACCGAGCAGATCGACCGCCAGATCGAGCTGGCGCGGCAAGACCTGGCCGCCGAAAGCACCCACATGGCCCTGACGCGCCTCGATTGGGTCTTGGCCCAGGAGCCAGACAACGCTGACGCCCTGGCTTTGCGCCAACAGGTCGCCGCCGTGGAGAACGCCGCCCAGGCCACCGCCGGGCCGCTGCCCACAGCCGAACCACGCCCGACGGCCGAGGCCACGCCCGCAGAAGTCATTACCGACGATGAGCGCCTGTCCGAATTGCAGGCCGTCCGCCGTCTGGTGGCCGGGGAACAGTGGGAGGAGGCGCTGCCCGCGCTGGTGTCTTTCCAGCAGCGCTTCCCCGACTATGAGCGCGACGAGACGAACCAGATGCTCTTCGATGCCTACCTCGCCCTCGGGCTGAGTTATGTCAATACCGAGAAGGTCGAGTTGGGGCTGAACTACTTTGCCCAGGCCGAACGGCTGGGCAGCCTGCCCCAGGAAGCGCTCGACTATCGCGTCTGGGCCGATCTCTACTTCCAGGGCATGGCCTACTCCGGCGTCAACTGGGACATCGCCGCCGACTATTGGGCCGATCTGTGCGCCGCCGCGCCGTTTTATCGCGACTCCTGTGCCCGGCTCGACCGCGCTCTGGTGGGCCAGGGCGACCAGTATGCCTATCTGATGGACTGGTGCCCGGCGCTGACGATCTACCAGCGTGCCTGGAACCGGACGCCGACAGAGATTCTCGACAACAAGATCGCCGAGGCCCGCGCCGGTTGCGCCGCGGCTACGGCTGTGCCGCTGACCAACACCGTGCCCATTACCAACACCGCCCCGCTGACGCCCACCGAGCCGGGAGGCTAGACCGCCCATGTCCGAACCCGGCGAACCTCTGAGCGAGCGCGAACTGGATGTGCTGCGGCGTCTGGCTGTGGGCGAGTCCAACAAGGCCATCGCCGACGGCTTGTCGATCAGCCCGCTGACGGTCAAGACCCACCTGCGCAACATCTACACCAAGCTGGCTGTCTCCACGCGCACCGAGGCGCTGAATGTCGCCCTGCAACAGCGGCTTGTCACCGTGGTTGCCGCCGACGGCCAGGCGGCCGAGGATCTGCCGGCCGAACCGCCGGCGGTCGCGCCCACGCTCATGCCCGACCAGGATGGCCCGACCGCCCTGGCCTCGCCCGCGCCGATCCCTCCGGCCCCGATAACAGGCTCCGGGTCGTCGGCGGTCACGGGCCACCGCTGGCGGGTAATTAGCCTGGCGCTGTTGGTCTTGTTGCTGCTGACAGCGGGGGCGTTCGCCTTTGTCCAGTGGCAGGGCGGCGCGCTGTTGCCAGCCGGAGCCGAGGCCACGCCATTTGTGGAGCAACCGCTGGGCGACTCGCGCTGGCTGAGCAGCCGGCCGCTGCCGGCGGCGCGCGCCGGGCGGGCCGTCGTTGCCCTGGGGTTGGATATTTACGCTATCGGCGGCGAGACGGATGGCGGCATCAGCGATGAGGTCAACGTCTTCGACACGCAGTCATTGGCCTGGCGTCGCGCCGCGACCAAGCCAACAGCCGTGGCCGCGGCGACGGCGGCGGAGCTGTTTGGCGAAATCTACGTCCCCGGCGGGCGGCTGGCCAACGGGCAGCCGACAGCTGTTGTTGAGGTCTATAGCCCGTCGCAGGACGCCTGGCGGCGCGCCGCCCCTCTGCCGCAGCCCATCGCCGGCGGGCTGGCCCTGGCCGACGGCGGCTTTCTTTACCTCATCGGCGGGCAGGGCGAGGGCGACACGCTGCCGAACGTCTACCTGTACGATCCCGTGGGCGACAGTTGGCGGCCGGTGGCCGCGCTGCCGGAGCCGCGGTCAGAGGCGGCCGGCGGCGCGCTGACCGGGCAGCTCTACGTCGTTGGCGGCAGCGACGGCGCGGCCGGGCAGCCATCGTGCTTCAGCTATGACCCCCCGCGCGACGCATGGAGCGACTGCCCCGACATGCTCCTGCCCCGCGTCAATGCCGGTTCGACGGTGCTGCTCAACAAGCTCTACGTCATTGGCGGCACGGCCGGCGACGCCGCCTATGGCGAAGTCTACGACCCCAACACGCGCACCTGGACCGTGCTCAACGCGCCGCCGGACGTGTTCGACTGGCGCGCGCCGGGTGTAACCCACGTGGAGACACGCATCTACGCCGTCGGCGGCCGGCGCGGTGCTGCCCTCAGCGACGCCACCCTCGTCTACTCTCCCCTTACCTACCAGACCTACATCCCCGCCGCGCCGTCCGACCGGGACGAGTGAGGGGGTTTCCAATTGGCCGCGCTTCGTGTAGAATATCGACATAATGCAGGCTCCGTATGGCAATAGCGACGCGGCCGACCGGCCCTTCTGGCGCTTTGTGGGCCGCAATCTGGCCCTGCTGGGCTTCCTGGCCCTGTCGGCCGGGGTGATGCTGGCGGCCTACTTCTACTTCAGCGCCGCCACGGGCGTGGCCGAAGTCGTCGCCGCCGGCAGCCTGGAGGGCGCGCTGACCGCGCCGTTCGTCAAGCCCGTGCCGCCGCGCCCCGTCACCCAGCGCCTGGCGCAAAGCCCCGGCCCCATTCGCATTGGCATCATCTCCGGCCACAAGGGCAACGACTCCGGCTCCGTCTGCGCCGACGGCCTGACGGAAGCGGATGTGGTTGAAAGCATTGCTGTGCGCGTCATTGCCGCCTTGCAGATACGTGGCATTGCCGCCGACATGCTGGACGAATTCGACGCCCGCTTGCAGGGGTACGTGGCCACCGGCCTGGTGTCCATCCACGCCGACTCATGCGACTACATCAACGACCTGGCCACCGGCTTCAAGATCGCCGGCTCCGGCTACACCGATTCGTCGCAGCTATCCATCTGCGTCGAAGACGCCTACCGGCAGGCGACGCAGATGAACTACCACGCCGCTACCATTACGCCCCACATGACCGACTACCACGCTTTCCGCGAGATCGCCGCCGGCGTACCGGGCATCATCATCGAGGTGGGCTTCCTGAATCTCGACCGCCAAATTCTGACGACGCAGCCCGACCTTGTGGCCGGGGCGATCACCGACGGCATCTTGTGCTACATCGACGGTATTCGCGGCGGCGTCTCCTACACGCCCGCCGCCGGCGCGCCCACGGGCCCAGAGGACTGATGGCCCCGGCGCAAACAGGCTCCGCCAGGCTTGTGAACGCATGAATCAACCACCTGCCTCCACCGACCATCTCATCGCCGCGGCCCGCCAGGCCATCGAGGCCAACCGCCCGGCCGAGGCGCGCCCGCTGCTGGAACGCGCCGCCCACCAGGACAGCGGCGACCCGCGGCCGTGGCTGCTGCTGGCCGGCATCGCCGCGACGCCGCGCGAGCGCCGCGTCTACCTGGCTCAGGCGCGCCGCCTGGACGCGCTGGCCGGGCGAAGCCGCCCGCCGGCCATGCCCGCGCCACAGCCGCGGCGCGCTTCCCGGCGCGGTCTGTGGCTGGGCGGGCTGGCGCTGTTGCTGGCCGGGGCGTTGCTGCTGGCCTTCCATCCCGTCGGCCGCGCGCTGCTGGGGCGCATGGCCGGGGGCGTCTCGGCCCTGACCAACGGCGCGCCAGAACCGACCGCGGACGCGGCCGCGTCCGTTGCCGTGGCCACGGCAACGGCCATTGCCACACAGCCCACCGCCTTGCCCACCGCCGCCGCTGAGGTCATCCCGCCCACGCCGACCAACCCGCCCGTCTTCCCCACCAAGGGCGTCGATCCCAACAGCGGGGCGGCCGCCGGCCAACCCTTGCCCACCTGGACGCCCACCGCCCTGCCGACGCCAACGCTGGCTCCCACGCTGACCCCCACGCCGACGCCGCTGCCAGAGCCGACCACGCCGCCGGTGGCCGTTGACCCCGGCGCGCTTTCGCCCCGGCCAGCCGGCGTGGGCGAGACGGAGCGCTGGATCGACGTCAACCTGAGCACGCAGACGCTGGTGGCCTATGAGGGCGATACGCCGGTGTTCAACACACTGGTCAGCAGCGGCTTGCCCCAATGGCCAACGGTCACGGGCCAATTTCGCACCTACATGAAGTACGAAAGCCAGACGATGAACGGCTACCTGCTGGGCTATGACTACTTCCTGCCCGACGTGCCCTATGTGATGTACTTTTACGAGGACTACGCCATCCACGGCACCTACTGGCACAACAACTTCGGCACGCCCATGAGCCACGGCTGTGTCAACGTCAGCACGCCGGACGCAGGCTGGCTGTTCAACTGGGCGCCGGTGGGGACGCTCGTGAACGTGAGATACTAAGCAGAGAGCAGGGGGCCGGGGAGCGGGGGAGCCGAGGAGAAAGAGTTCATTCCCCCTGCTCCCCTGCTCCCCGCTCCCCCGCTTTTTCATACGGGAGCACATGTCATGCCACTGACGATCATCATCGGCGCGCAATGGGGCGACGAGGGCAAGGGCCACATTACCGACCGGTTGGCCCAGGATGCGGCGGTTGTCGCCCGCTATAGCGGTGGCGACAATGCCGGCCACACCGTCACCATCGGGGGTGAGGTCTTTAAGCTCCACCTGATCCCCTCCGGCATCATCCACCGTGGCGTCGTCTGCCTGATCGGCAACGGCGCGGTCGTGAACCCGGTGGTGATGCTGCGCGAGATGGACGCCCTAGCGGCACGCGGCCTTGACGTTGGCCCGGCGCGGCTGCGGCTCAGCGGCGGCGCACACCTGATCACCCCCGGCCACATCGCCATGGATCGCGCCCACGAACGCGAACGCGGCCGCGGGGCCATCGGCACAACGCTGCGCGGCATCGGCCCGGCCTACACCGACAAGGCCCGGCGCATCGGCCTGCGAGCGGAGTTGCTGGCCAACCCGGCGGCGCTGGCCGCGGCCCTGGTCGATCACCTTGCCGCCAAGAATGAAGTACTGGTGAAGGTCTATGGCGAACCGCCGCTGGACGCCGACGCCATCCTGGCCGACTACGCCGCCCAGGCCGCCCGGCTGGCCCCCCACCTGGTCGATGGGCCCGTACTGCTCGACGAGGCTCTGGCCCGTGGCGAGACGGTGCTGGCCGAAGGGGCGCAGGGAACGCTGCTCGACCTCGACCACGGCACGTACCCCTTTGTCACCAGCTCGTCGCCCACGGCCGGCGGGGCCATCACCGGCTTGGGCGTCGGCCCGCGCCACGTTGACCGGGTCATCGGCGTGGCCAAGGCTTTCACCACGCGCGTCGGCGGCGGCCCCTT
>DAOSMQ010000009.1:0-15022 GCA_035372725.1 Promineifilum sp. (SeqCode) | reverse complement strand
CAGGTGCTTAACGATGACCACCGCCGGCGCAGTGAAGGCTTCGGCCGCCTCCAGGGCCGCGTTCAGGTCAAGCAGGTTGTTGTACGATAGCTCCTTGCCGGCCACCAGCCGCCCGCCCAGCGGCCCGGCGGTGGGGTCGGCGGCGTAGAGCGCCGCTTGCTGGTGGGGGTTCTCGCCATAGCGCAGCCGGCGCACGCGGTGGAGGGCCAGGTGGACATACTCCGGCAGCGGGTCGTCTGCCGGCGCGCCTGGCGCGGCCAGGTAGGCAGCGATGGCCGCGTCGTAGGCGCGTGTCAGGGCAAAGGCGCGGGCAGCCAGGGCGCGGCGCGTGGCCTCGTCTGGCCCGCCCTCGGCCAGAGCCGCCAGCGCCGGGGCATAGTCGGCCGGGTCGGACAACACAACCACGCGGGCGAAGTTCTTGGCCGCCGCCCGCAGCAGAGCTACACCGCCGATGTCGATCTGCTCCACAGCCGCAGCCAGGTCAGCCGCCGGCCGGGCGATTGTTTCGACGAACGGATAGAGGTTGACGGCAACGAGATCGATGGGCGCGATGTTGCGGGCCAACAGCTCGGCGTCGTCGGCGGCCGTGGCGCGGGCCAGAATGCCGCCGTGGATGGCCGGGTGCAACGTCTTGACCCGCCCGCCCAACATTTCTGGCGCGCCGGTCAGTTCGGCCACGTCGCGCACCGGCAGGCCGGCCTGGCGCAGCGCTTCCGCCGTGCCGCCGCTGGCCACGAGTTCCCAGCCCAGGTCGTTCAGACCGCGCCCCAGCGCCACCAGGCCGTTCTTGTCGTGTACCGAGAGAAGTGCTCGTTTGGTCATGGCCCTTGAGTGTATCACTCCAGACCGCGGGGGTCTTCTACGACCTCTGCGGTCGCTGCTATTGTTGGCCGGGGCGCGCCATTGGGCTATCATCCGCGCACCATGAGTTCGGGAAGTGACTATCGACGCGTGCTGGCCGCCGATCAGTTCCATCGTGCTCGCCGTCAGGCGGCCATTGAGAGCCTGCTGGCCCGACTATCCGGCCAATCGACTGACCTTCTTTCCTATGAGCAGGTCATCGGCCAGCTAGGCGTCAGCGGGCAATCGCCCCTGGGCACGCGCGAGATCGCCATCAAGGACATTGTCGGCAGCGTCGGCCGTTACCATGATTTCACCCGCACCTTCCTGCCCCGGCTCTCATCGGACGAGGATCGCTGGGTGTCCGTCGGCGCGGCTGCCCCGGCCGTCGGCGACTTGCCGCCTATTGACGTCTACAAGGTCGGCGATAACTACTTCGTCCTCGACGGCAACCACCGCGTCAGCATCGCCCGTCGACAGGGCCTCAGCCACATTGACGCCTGTGTGATTGAAGTCCGCACGCGCGTGCCCCTGCCCCCCGGCGGGCGGCCAGACGACCTCATTATCGCCGCGGAGTACGCCGCGTTTCTGCAATACACCCGGCTAGACCTGAATCGCGCTGGCGTGGACATGCGCGTCAGTGTGCCCGGGCAGTATGGCCATCTGGAGAACGCCATCGAGGCCTATCGCTATCGTCTGGAGACGGAGTTTGGCCAGGAGCTAAGTTTCGAGGCCGCCGCCGCGCGCTGGTACGACGAGGCTTATCTACCCATCGTCGTTGCCATCCGGCAGCAGGGCATCCTGCGCTACTTCCCGGGCCGCACGGAGACCGACTTTTTCGTCTGGCTGTCGCGCCACCACGCCGCGTTGGAGCAGGCTCTGGGCCAGCACATCAGCCCGGAGGTGGCGGTGGCCCGGCTGTTGCCTGGCGTCCAGGCGGCCGAGCGCGCCGCGTCCCCCCGCCCCTCGCCGCTGCGCCGCATCACCCACCTGGTCGCTCCGGATCGCCCCGCGCCGCCGACTTCCTGGGCCGCCGAACGCATGCTGGCCCGTTATGGCGACCGCCTCTTCGCCAACGTCCTGGCCGCGGTCTCGCCCGGCACGGTCACAGCCGATGACGCGGCCGCCGTCATCCAGCGGGCAGCCGGCATCAGTCGGATGGAGCGCGCTCACCTGACCGTCCTGGCCACCCCAGCGCCAGAAGAGAGCGACGCGGCCCTCCTCAAACTCCAGACGTTGCTAGACGAAGAGCGCGAGACGCCCGGCCTGAGCGCCGAGATGGCCAGCGCCAGCGGCGGCGACACCGCCCGACGGGTGTTGGAGTTGGCCTTTCTTAATGACCTGATCGTGCTGAACCGCGACTACGCGCGCGCGCCGGGCGACGAGGCGTCTCCTTCGGCGGCCGCGCGCCGCATCCTGAGCCAGGCGTTCCGGCCGATTCTGTTCGTCGGCCCGCCGGGCCAGCCGGAGCCGCGGCGCGCGCTGCTTGTCCACGACACGCGCCGCCGATTCGATGAGGCCGTCTTCCTGGCCGCCTATGTAGCCGAGCTATGGGGCATCCGGCTGACCGGGTTGCCCATCAGCAACGGCCGCAACACCGCCGGCCACGTGGCCCGCACGGCCGACTATCTGGCGCTGCACGAAGTCAGCGCCGCCTTCTTGGAGCCGGCGCGGGCCACGGCGACGCTGCCCGAACGCATCGTCGCCGCGGCAAGCGAGAGCGCCGCCGACCTGATTATTTTGCCCGGCCCCGGCGCGGGCCAGGGCAGCAACCGCTACCCCCGTCTTGATGAGACGATCATAACCGCCCTTCGCAGTTGGCCGCAGGCCGTTCTGGTCGCCTGCTGACGGCGCAACAAACAGGAGAGAACCTCGATGAGTGTTCAGTGGTATCAGTTATCCGCCGAGGCGGCGCTGCAAGAAATGGGCAGCGCGTCTGACGGTCTATCTGCCGGCGAAGCCACCCGCCGGCTGGAGCAGTACGGCGCCAATGAATTGCGCGAAAAGGCGCACCGCACGAAGTGGCAAATCCTGCTCGACCAGTTCAAGGGCATCCTCACAGTGTTGCTGATCGTCGCCGCGCTGGTCTCGGCCTTCCTGGGCGACTGGATCGAAGCCGTGGCCATTTTGATCATCGTCGTGCTGAACGGCGTTCTCGGCTATACCCAGGAATCGCGCGCCGAGCAGTCGATGGAGGCGCTCAAGCGCATGTCCGTGCCCATTGTCCGTGTGCGGCGCGATGGCCAACTGCGCGAGATTTCCGCCCGCGACCTGGTTCCCGGCGATATCGTCATTCTGGAGACGGGCAACATTGTCCCCGCCGACGGCCGCGTTCTGTCCTCGGTCAATTTGCGCGTCGAGGAGGCGGCCCTGACCGGCGAGTCGGAGGCGGTCGACAAGGAGTCTGACCTGATCTTCGAGGACGACCGCGCCCTGGGCGACCGGCGCAACATGCTCTATAGCGGCACCATCGTCAACTACGGCCGCGGCGAGTTCATCGTCACCGGCACGGGCATGGAGACGGAGTTGGGCCACATCGCCACCATGCTCCAGTCGGTCGTCGAAGACCAGACGCCGCTGCAAGGCCGTCTCGACCGCATGGGCCGCTGGCTGGCCTATGGCGCGCTCGTGCTCGTCGCCGTCGTCATCGGTCTGGGCCTGCTGCGCGGCGAGCGCAACTGGGAGAACCTGCTTCTCACCGGCGTCAGCCTGGCCGTCGCCGCGGTGCCGGAGGCGCTGACGGCCGTCGTCACCATCGCCCTATCGCTGGGGGCGCAACGGATGCTCAAGCGCCAGGCGCTCATTCGTCGCCTGCCGGCCGTGGAGACGCTCGGCTCGGTGACGGTCATTTGCTCTGACAAGACGGGCACGCTGACGCTCAACCGCATGACCGTGCAGGTGGCCGACCTGGCCAACCACGCCTTCCGCTTCGTCCACGGCAGCGACGACGATATTAAGGTTGAGAAGCTATCCGGCGAAATAGAGGGCGATCGCACCTCGGCTCTGGAACTGCTGCTCATCGGCGCGGCGCTCAACAGCGACGCCTCGCTGGTGACCGAGGGCGACGGCAGCGTTGTCGCCCTCGGCGACCCGACCGAGGCCGCCCTGGTGCACGCCGCGGCGCTGCTCGACCTGGCCAAGCCAGAGCTGGATCGCGTCTTTCCGCGCGTGGCTGAGGTGCCCTTTGACTCGACGCGCAAGCGCATGACGACTCTCCACCGGATGCCCAAGGCGACGGTGGCGATGTCGCCCGCGCTGCAATCGTCCTGGGAGGCGCGCGACATCCCCTTTGCGTCCTCGCCGCCCTATATCGCCTGGACAAAGGGGGCCATTGACGGCCTGTTGCCCCTCAGCAGCCACGTGTGGGTCGAGGGGCAACTGGAGCCGTTCACGGAGGAATGGCGGCAGCGCATCATGGCCTCGCACGACGCCCTGGCGGCCAAGGGCATGCGCGTGCTGGGCGTGGCTTTGCGCCCGTGGGAGCACGAGCCAAAGGAGACGACCGCGGAGACGATGGAGCGGGAACTGACGCTCGTGGGCATGGTCGGCATGATCGACCCGCCGCGGCCGGAAGTGCGCGACGCCGTGGCCGAGTGCCGCGCCGCCGGCATTCGCCCGGTCATGATTACCGGCGACCATCCCCTGACCGCTCGCCACATCGCCAGGCAGATCGGCATCACCGATAACGACCTGTTCCTGACCGGCCAGGAGCTAGACCGGCTCTCGCCCAGCGAACTGGAGGCGCGCGCCAGAGAGGTCAGCGTCTTCGCCCGCGTCTCGCCGGAGCACAAGCTCAAGCTCATCGACATCTATCAGCGTCAGGACAACATCGTCTCCATGACCGGCGACGGCGTCAACGACGCCCCGGCGCTGAAGAAGGCCGACATTGGCGTGGCCATGGGCATCACCGGCACCGACGTGGCCAAGGGCGCGGCCGAGATGGTGCTGCTCGACGACAACTTCGCCACCATCGTCGCCGCGGTTGAAGAGGGGCGCATCATCTACGACAACATCCGGCGGTTCATCAAGTATCTGCTGACCTGCAACGTCAGCGAGATCGCCGTGATGCTCATTGGGCCGCTGTTGGGTATGCCCCTGCCCTTGCTGCCGCTGCAAATCCTGTGGATGAACCTGGTCACCGACGGCTTGCCCGCGCTGGCTCTCAGCATCGAACCGCCGGAGAAGAACGTCATGCAACGGCCGCCATACTCGGCCACAGAGAGCGTCTTTGGCCGCGGCATGCTCCAGTTCATCGGTATTTTCGGCATCGTGCTTAGTATCATCGCCATCGGCTCATCGTTTGAGCTGTGGAGCATCAACGACGAAGGCTGGCAGACGGCGCTCTTTGCCACGCTCGTCTTTGCCCAATTGGCGATGGCTTTGGAAGTGCGCTCTGAAGAGGAGTCACTGTTGAGCACCGGCCTGCTGACCAACAAGCCCATGGTGGGGGCCATCGTCATCACGGTGGCCCTGCAACTGGTGCTGATCTACTGGGGGCCGGCGCAGCGTATCTTCCACACCGTCGCCCTGTCCGCGCGCGACCTGGCGCTGTGCTTCGGGCTGGCGCTTCTGGTCATCATCGTCGTCGAGATCTGGAAGTTCTTTGTCCGCCGGCGGCGGAAGTAAGAGAACTTAACGCTAAGGCGCGCAGGACGCCAGGACGCCACGTATCTTCGCTGGCGTCCTGGCGTCCTGCGTTTTCTTTGCTCGTTGCGCCCTGGCGTCCTGGCGTCTTGGCGTTAACCTCTTCTCTTATTCGGCCACGTTGGGCCGGAAGTCGGCCATGAAGTCGGCCGGGATGCGCCGCGGCCGGCCCGTGGCCAGGTCGACGAACACCCACAGCGCGTGGGCGCGGGCCAGCAGCGCGCCGTCGGCCACGCGCCGGATGGTGTTGTGACGCACGGCCGTGGCCCGCTTCACGTCGGAGATGTAAGTCGTCACCTCCAACTCATCGTCCATCAGCGCCGGCTGGCGGTACTCGATGCGGTAGCGCCGGGCGACGATGCCCAGGTTCGCGGCCATCATCCGCGCCATCGGCCAGCCGTGGGCCGCGGCCACGCCGACGTTGCACTCCTCGATGTAGGCCAGGTAGTTGGCGTTGTTGACGTGTCCGGCCGGGTCGATGTCGCGCCACTCCACGCGGCGGCGCGTGCGAAAGACGCCCGCCGGCTCCGATGGCGCTTCGGGAAACGGTTCGCGCCGCTCGCCGGCGGCCACGCCGGGGTGGTGGAAGGCGGCGATCATTTCCGGCGGGATGGTGGCCGGGCGCAACGTGGCGCTGTCCAGCAACACCCACTCGGTTGTGGCCGTGGCCATCGGCTCGTCGCTGCCGGCCAGCCGGAGGGCATAGGCGCGCCGCGAGCGCACGCGGCGGAAGTCGGCCACCCACGTCCGCACGATGACCGTGTCGCCATAGACCAGCGGGCGCAGATAGGTGATGTCCGTTTCGCGTACCAGCCATTGGCGGCCGTCGGCCTCGTAGCGGGCTATGTCGTAGCCGGCAGCGGCCGAGGCGTCGAAGGCGGCCTCCTGCATGTAGCGCAGGTAGTTGGCGTGGTTGACGTGGCCATAGGCGTCGCACTCATAATGCCGCACGCGAAACGACCGTTCCAGGTAAGGGACAGTTGAAGTCGCCGGGTCTGTCATAGATGGCTGCTTGTCAGTGGGACTCACGCCCGGGCGTGCGCTCTCTTTCGCTCATCACTACGGTGTGGGCGGAGCGCTCTCCAGCTCGGCCAGGGCCGCGTCGTAGCGATCGGCCAGAGCGATCAGGTAGTCGCGGAACTCGGCCCAGTGGGCGGCGATGGTGCTGGCCGCCTGACCGGCCTCGGACGACTTGCGCCGCCGCAGCCAGCCGAAGATGGCCCGCGCCAATGCGCCCAGCCGTTGCCGCGCTTCGGCGACGATCTCTTGAGCCAGGTTGAGCAGCGGGCTGGTCTGCGTCGTCTCCAGCACGCGGTGCAGCGCCGTCGCGGCCAACTCCGCGCGCGCCGGCTGATCCAGGTCGCCGCGGCCGATGGCGTAGTCGAGCAGGAAGGCGCGATGCCAATAGTAGCTCAGCTTCTCGCTGGCGTCGACGATGGTCAGCACATAGAGCACCGTCCGCCAGATGTTGCGGATGAGGTAGATGATCGCCTGCACCGGCCACAATAGACAGCCGGGAAACAGCGTCGCCCGCTGGCGGTTGACGGCGCGGATGGATTGCCCCGGCAAGGCGCGCCCGCGCCGCCGGGCGATGTCGCGGGGCATGCGCCGGCGGAAGTAGGTCTCGATCAGGCTATCAACGAAAGGGAGGGGCAGCAACAGCGACAGCCCGGCGAAGGTGGCATCGGCGTAGATGATCCAGTCGAACTCGGTTGGCACGCGGCGGGCCGGCCTGGGCGCGTCGCTCACAGCTGCTCCTCCCGCGCCAGGTAGGCCAGCAGTTCACGCAGACCGATGATGGTCTTGGCGTCGCGGAAGCGCCCCTCGTCGAGCATCTGCCGGGCCTCGTCGAGCGGCATCTCGACGATCTCGATGTCCTCGGTGGCTTCTGGATTGGCCTCGGTTGGCTCCAGGTCTAGCCCCAGAAAGACGGCGATGCGCTCGGTGCAGTAGCCGGGGGATACATAGAAGGTCGCCACAGGCACCAGCCGCCCGGCGTGATAGCCGATCTCTTCGCCCAGCTCGGCCTGGGCGCGGGCGGCGGGGTCGTCGTCAGCGCTCTCCAACTTGCCGGCGGGAATCTCCAGCAGGGCCTCATCGACAACCGGCCGCTGCTGGCGCACCAGCAGTACGCAGTCGCCGCGCCAGGGCACAACGGCCGCGCCGCCGTGGTGGCTCACAATATCGAACGCCTGCACCTGGCCGGCCAGTCGCGTTTCGGCGCGGCTGACGCGGATGATCTTTCCGTCGTAGATGTCTTGCTTGTTTAGCCAGTGGGTCATGCGCCTGCCACTCCCGATTGGGGCGATGGTATTGGCCCGAATGGTACGGCAGCCGCGCCAATCAGGCAATCGCTCGCTTCGGGGCCGGGTCGGCCGCCGGCCGCGCGTCTAGAGCGTACAGGTAGCCACTGCCCCTTACGGAGACGATCACGCCCCGTTGGCCCACCGTCTGCTCCAGCTTGCGCCGCAGACGATGAATGGTGACGCGCAGCGTGCCGTCATTAACCGGTTCGTCGGGCCAGACCTGCTGGAGGAGATAGGCGCGGCTGAGCGCCCGGTTGGGGTAGCGCATCAGCAACCGCAGCAGGGTATCCTCGCGGTCGGTCAGCATCACTGTGTGTCCGGCAATTTCGACAGCCTGGCCGGTGGCGTGGCGGCCGGCCCCGTCTTCGCTCCCCTCGCCTGGCGTTGCCCAACGCCGCAGACAGCGCCGCACGCGCATGACGATCTCCGACGGCTCGGCCGGCCGGGTGATGAAGTCGTCGAAGCAGGTTTCCAGCAACGTGGCTTCGCTGTGCGCTGCTGCTGTCGTCAGGGCGATGAGGGGAACGTCGCCGGTGGCGTGGATGTCGCGGCAAAGGGCCACCTCGGCGGCATGGCTCTGCGGGCGCAGGGCCAGGAGCAGCAGGTCAGGCGAGCCAAAGCGGCCGACGTGCCGCCGCCCTTCCTCAGCCGAGATAACGCAGTCGGTCCGAAAGCCGGCCGTCTCCAGCGCCTGGCACATGCCGTCGCGCTCTGGCCCATTGTCGTCCACCACCAGGATACGCGCCCTGGCAGTTCGCCTCGATTGGTTCCTGTCCAACATACCTCATCACTCCATGTAAGCAGCAAAGCCCAGCGCATCACGCGCCGGGCTTTGCGGTTCCGAAGAGGAGGATGGCTGCCCGGCAGAGGAACGGACAGCAGGCGGCATTGATTAGATCTGCTGCGCGGCGGCGTTTTCCTTGATGACCTTGTCCAGCTTGCGCTCGACCGAGCCGACCTTCTTGGTCATGTTCTCGATCTGCTCAACGGTCGGGACGTGGACGCGAGTGAGCACCTGCTCGCTATACTTGTCCAGAGTGTCGTTGGCCTTCTTCACGGTGTCCTTGGCCACTGTCTGGGGCATTTCCACCAGCTCGTTGACCCGGCCGCGATTCTCCTGGGCCATCTTCTCGCCCCGCTCCACCAGCGTGTGGCGATAGTCCATCCCGCGCTTAATCCACTCCTGCACGTTCTCCTGCACGACGTCGACGACGCCTAGGCTCATGTACAGGCTCTCCCGGCCAAATTCCACGACCTTATCGGTCAGGGTCTTTACATTCATCATCTCAACATGCTCGGTCATTCTTGCTTTCCTCATTGTGCCATTGAGCACTAATATTTATTTCTAACGCAATGCGTCATAGTCATGGATACTATAACGCATTGCGTCATCTTTGTCAAGCGGCACTTTGGTCAGACGCGGGAATGACGTGAATCTGTAACAAATGGTAGTACAGGTCAGCCGCAGGGACAAGTCCCCACGGGGAATTGCCATTGATCGCTGCCGGGCATACCCCTATACTCGGCCCACCCAAGACGACAGTTGGAGAAACACCCATGAATCGGTTTGGTCTACTGCTGCTGATGCTGGCGATGGCACTGTTGGCTGTTGGCTGCGACGCGAGTGACCCGCCGCCACCCGCCGCCACGACCGCGGCCACCGCACCCGCGACTGCTCTGCTGCCCACCGTCGCCGCTACGGCCACCGCCACCGCGCCCGTGGAGACGCTCCCCCCCGCGCCCTCTCCTACCGCCGCCGCGCAGGCCACGCCGGAGGCCACGCGCACCGGGGCCGACTACGTGCTGCGCCTGCCGCGCGAGGATGCCGTGCCCTCTGGCTGGGCGATGAGTCCTGTGCCCGACTTCGAGACGCGCGCGCCCCGGCCGGGCGAGACCTACCACTTCGCCTGCCGCGACCTGCCCGCGCGCAGCATCGGCGTGGCCAGCGTTGGCTATCGACATTTAGACGGGCTGCCCAGTGTGTCAATCGAATACGTGATCTACCCCACGGCCGAAGATGCCGCCGCGCGCATGTCAGCCAGAGCGGCGGCCGATGGCTGCGACGACTTCACCATCGGTTCGGGCGATGCCGCCACAACGGCCAGCCTGGCGCTACTGGACACGCCCACCAGTGGAGAGGAGGGCTTTGCCGCCGCGCTCACCACGTCGAGCGTCGTCACTGGCGACCTGGTGACCCACGTCGTCAAGGTACGCCAGAACCACATCATCATCGGCATCAGCCACACCGCCCGCGCCGGCGAAGCCCCGCCCGACGAGACATTAACCCGCGCGCTCATTGAGACAGCGCTGGACAACCTCCACGACGGCCCGCTCCCCCCCGCTGTCCGGCCCACCGGCCCCAGCGCCGCCCGGCCCGCTCCCTATGCTCTCAGTTCGCGCAGGTTATCGCGGATCATGTAGATGACAATGACGGCCAGGCCGCCGATGATGATCCACTGCCAGAACTCGATGAACAGAATAATGGCGCAGACGACGGCCAGCACGATGATGACCGACAGCAGAAACCGCGCCACGCGCCCGCGCGCCAGCGCATCAATGGCCCCGAAGGCCGTCGCCACCGCCAGCGCCCAGGCGATCCAGTGCTCTGGCGTGGTCACGATCAGGTAGCCGAAGGTCATTAGCGCCAGCGCGCCGCTGACAGCGGCCCATATCTCAATGGCCTGGCGCTGCTCCGCCGGCGGCGCGGGGTGGTGCGATTGTCGCAGGTGGGCGTCGGGCGGGCCGTAGTCGCCCACCTGGATGCGTCCCCAATAGTCACTCAGGGCCAGGCGCGTCTCGGTCAATTCCGACTCGCGCCGCACCAGCGCCTGGAAGGTGGACTGAATCGTGGCCAGTTCGCGCGCGCGCGCCTCGCGCAGGCCGCTGAAGTACGCCGTTGCCTTGAGCGCCTCGACGTCCAGAGCCACGTCGCGCAGCAGAGCGCGCTCCGTCTGAATCTGCTGGCGCACGCCCTCTAACTCGGCCGTAACTTCGTCGATGCGCGTCCGCACCTCGTCGTCCAGCCGGCCGACCGGGAAAAGCTTGTCCACGCCCGCCCAGCCGAGGGGATCGTACCACGACATGCGGATACTGCCGTCGCGGTTAAACTTCGGGCCGGAGGGAGCGCGCTCACCGCCGAAGCGGTCTTGCGTATCCAGCCCCCACAGGCCGCGGTAACGGTCAACCCAGTGGACGCGATCATCAATGAGGACGGGCGACCAGGGCCGCGCCTGGCCGGGGCCGATGCTGGGGCCGTCGCCGCGGGCATAGTCGACGAAGGGCACGCTCAGCAGCCGTTCAATACGCTGGGCGGCCGCGGCTGGGTCGCCCTGGCGCAGTGTCTCCGTCCAGAACTTGCGCGCGGCGTTCAGCGCATTCTTCACCGGTGTCAGGAAGGCCGGCTCGATGGCCATCATGTACTCGCCCGGCTCAAAATAACTGCCGTGAGAACCCGCGCCGGCGAAGATAACCGGGTGGTTGCCCTCTTTAACCAGCAGAGGGTCATCCCAGCGGCGGCGGAGCTCATCGCCGCGCAGGTCGTGGGCGGCATAGGCAGTCCACATCGGCCGGGTGGCTCCGTCCTGCTCATAGAGGTAGATAAACGCCTGTTCCCAGTCCGCCTCATGGTCATTGACACCATAGAAGCCGGAGCGCCAGTTGTTCATCGTGTAGAAGTACAGATAGTGGAGGACGATCCAGCCGCCATCACGCACGACGCGGCCATAGTAAACGGCACGGTCATCCAGGCGATTCAGTTCGCGCGTCTTGATTTCCGCCGCGGCCGACGTGCCGCCGGGCAGCGTGCCTCGCAGGAGCAGCGACAGGTTGAAGAAAGCGTCGCCGATGCGGGAAATGAGCGGCACGCGCGCCAGGCGACCGGGTGCTTTGAAGGCCGGCCGGTCGGGGCGGGCCAGCCAGCGCTGATATTCCAGCGGCGACAGCGGTTCGCGCACAAAGCGCAGGTAGAAGACATGACCGGGCGGCAGGGTGTCATAGGTCGCCAGCTTGTCGGTCGTCAGCGTGCCCTCCGGGGCTCGTTCGACCGGACGCTTGTCGGCCGTGAGTTCCCACAAGCTCGACGCGGCCACGTAGCCATCAACGGCACGCGGGAAAAACAACTCCCCCTGGGTCAGACGCAGGATCGGCTCATACTGCCGCAACAGGTCGAGGTCGCTCATGACCACATGGTTCCGGAGGGTGGCGCGGTCGGCGTCGGCCGCTCAAATACCTGCCGGACGCTGCGTTCGTTCATATAAAAGACGGAGACGACGTGGATGAACATGCTCAGATAGAACGGCGCGCCCTCCAAATATTTCCAGATGTTGTAACCCAGGCCCAGGCCAATGAGCAGCATGGCCATAATCCACGCGCCCCACAGGCGAAACCACAGGCCAATGACCGTCAGCAGGATGACCAGGATAATGACAACATTACTCAGCAGCAGTAGATTCCGATCGCTGAATACCAGCGGCGGCAAGGTAGACAAGCTGGCGCTCTCGCTGACAATGTCGGCCAACTGCAACAGCAGTGGCGTCGCCAGACCAGAACGGAGCCGCAAAATGTCGAGGGCCGCGGCAAAGATAGTCAGCAACAGCAGCACCATGATGGCATAGAGACCGAACGGCCGCTTGCCTGCCTGTCTTACTTCGGGATTGACCACCGGTTGTGTCATCACGAGGAATGTTACCGTATGTGGGTGGGGAGGCACAAGAAACACGCTCGCGGATTTGCATTGCCGCGCCCGTTGTGCCAAAATTCTCCGTTTGTAATCACAACCATCGGAACACAACAATGACAACGAAACGAGCATTATCCCTTTTGCTGCTGTTACCCCTCTTGCTGTTGGCCACGCAGGTCGCGCGCGCCGACACGATCCACGTCGTCCAACCGGGCGACACGCTTTGGACCATTTCACAGGACTACGGTGTGTCTGTTGAGGCCATTGCCGAGGCCAACAACCTGCCCAACATCCGCGCCGTCATGCTCGGCTACCCGCTGATCATCCCCGGTGTCAGTGGCCCTTTGGGCGCGCCGACGCCGACGTCCACGCCGCGCCCCGCGGCCACCCCGCGCACCTACACGATCCCGGCCAGCGCTGTGGCCACTGACGGCGGCGTCATCCACACCGTCGCTGCGGGCGACACGCTCTTTAGCATCTCGATGACCTACAACATCCTGATGTCGGCCATCATCGACGCCAACGATCTGGCTGACCCGCGGCACATTGCCCTGGGGTCAAAGTTGTTTATCCCGGGCGCGACGCTGAACCGGCCGCAGGCCACGGCCACCCCCCGCCCCGCAGCCACGCCCGCCTCCGGCCAGTCGGCTGCGCCCGCCAGCGGCAACCTCTTTGTCAACGGCAACTTCGAGGGCGACTGGTACTTCTATCTCTACAACGAGCTACAGGTTCCTGAGGGCTGGCTGCTGGCCACCGACGAGGGGCCAAACACCCTGGAAGGCGGCCCCGGTGGCAACTTTAACCGGCCGGAGGTGCGCGTCGTGGGCACAAATCAGCTGCCCGAAGCGGAGTGGCCGCTGTTCGTTTTCAACGGCACCAAGACGGTCAAGGCCTTCAAAGGCGGCGCGCCAACAGCCTTTAGCATGTTCCAGGATGTCTATTTGCAGCCGGGCCGCTATCGGATGACGATCAACTTCTTCCCCGACATCGTTGCCGACTACAACCGCGGCGGCGAGCGCATCTTCAACACCGACCCGCTGGCCGGTGAGGCGCGCATCATCCACAATGACGGCGGTACGTGGTTCGAGCCGGTCACCGCCGGACAAAAGAACACCCGCGTCTATGAGTTCACCGTCAGCCAGGCTGGCTCCGTGCGTCTGGGCGCGTCGTTCCGCAACCGCTTCGAGACAGCCAACAACGGCTGGTTCCTCGACGACTGGCGCTTGGAGAAGATCGGCTAACGGCCGCAGCGCGAATCGGTTCGTGATACAAAGAGAGCACCGCCGCCGGTGCTCTCTTTTCTTGTGCCGGTGCGTCGCACCTTCGGCGTGGCCTTCAAGAAAGTGCCAGGCACTTCAGAAAGTGCCAGGCACTGAACTACTACTCCTGCGCCAGCGGGGCGATGCAGGCCTCGCTGTCGTTCTGCACGCGATTGACCGCCGTGCTCACCGGATAGGCGGCCAGTCCCTCCGGCGCGAACGGCCGCAGCAGATGGTTCAACTGATCCATCTCGGTGGCCGGGTCGAGCCACATGGCATAGTCGGCCGGCTCCAGAATAACGGGCATACGGTTGTGGATCGGCTCCATAAGCGTGTTGGGCAGCGTCGTCAGGATGGTGCACGTTTCCAGTTCGCCGCCGTCGGGCGCGTGCCAGATCTCCCACAGGCCGGCCAGCGACAGCAAGCCGCCGCCCGCCTCGCGGACGTACATGGGCTGCTTGCCCTTACCCATCGTCTGCCACTCATAGAAGCCTGTCGCCGGGATCAGGCAGCGGCGGCGCTTGAAGGCGGCGCGAAAGGCCGGCTTGTCGGCTGCCGTCTCGGCGCGGGCGTTGATCAACTTCGCGCCCATCGCCGGGTCTTTCGACCACGATGGGATGAGGCCCCATTGGAAATGGGTCAGTTCGCGCGCGCCGTTCCGGTCGAGCCGGACAGCGGCGACAGGCTGTGTGGGGGCGACGTTGTAACGTGGAGCGATGAATGGGACTTCCGCCAACTCGTAATGGGTTGCCACCTCTTCACCGGTGGCAACCAGGGCAAATCGGCCGCACATGTTTTACTCCTTTTGAAGTCGCCGCGTTGGGCGCGGGCCGCTCCGGTTAGGGAATCGGCTCGCGCAGGGTTTCCGGGCGGGCGACGGTGGAACGAGCCAATGCCCCGGATGAGAGCGGATCAAAGCCAGCCGGCCAGCGCGTCTGGCTGTCATAGCGCGCGCCGGTCAGGTTGGTGTCCTGCAAGTTCGTCTCGCGCAGGTCCGCGCCGACGAGGTTGGACTCACGCAGGTCGGTGTGACGCAGATTGGCGCGGCGCAGGTCCGCGCCACTCAGGTCGGCCAGCCAGAGCTTGGCCGCGCGCAGGTCTGCGCCGTTGAGGTTAGCCTCGCGCAGATTCGCCCCGGCCAGGTCGGCCCGGCTCAGGTCACGCTGCATCGCCCCCTGATTGACGATCTCCCAGACCAGCCGCCATTTGGGGTCGATCTGCGTCAGTTCGGTCACAACCGTATTGCGCAGGTCAGCCCAACTCATCTTGGCCCGGCTGAAGTCGGCCTTGCTGAG
>DAOSMQ010000008.1:11293-15459 GCA_035372725.1 Promineifilum sp. (SeqCode) | reverse complement strand
CGGGCCGCCGCCGGGGCCAGCGCCGCCGTCGTGGCCGCGTCCAGTTCGATCAGGCTGGTGATGCGCACGAAGTCGAGCACGTTGAGCGGCGAGGCGAAGCGGGCCGTGCCGCCGGTGGGCATGGTGTGGCTCGGCCCGGCCACGTAGTCGCCCAGGACTTCGAAGGAGCGCTCGCCCAGGAAGAGGCCGCCGGCGTTGTGGAGGCGGTCGGCCAGGGCGCGCGGCGCGGCCGTGGCCACGCAGAGGTGCTCCGGGGCGTAGGCGTTGGCCAGGGCCACGGCCTCGTCCAGGTCGGCGGTCAGGACGATGCCGCCCTGCCCGGCCAGCGCGGCGGCGATGACGGCGTCGCGGCTGAGCGCCTCCAGTTGCCGGGCGACCTCGCGCTGCACCGCCTCGGCCAGGGCGCGCGAGGGCGTCAGCAGGATGGCCGCGGCCAGCGCGTCGTGCTCGGCCTGGGCCAGCAGGTCGGCGGCCAGCCAGGCCGGATTGGCCGTTTCGTCGGCGATGATCATCGTCTCCGTCGGCCCGGCCAGCCCGTCGATGCCCACCTGCCCGAAGACCTGCTGCTTGGCCAGGGTGACGAAGAGGTTGCCGGGGCCGACGATCTTGTCCACCCGGCCGATGCTGGCCGTGCCGAAGGCCAGCGCGGCGATGGCCTGCGCTCCACCGAGGGTGTAGAGCGTCTCTACGCCGGCCGTCGCCGCCGCGGCCAGGATGACCGGCGGCACGCGGCCGTCGCCGCCGGGCGGTGTCACGACGACGATCTCGGCCACGCCGGCCACCTGCGCCGGGATGGCCGACATGAGCAGCGACGACGGCAGCGGCGCGGTGCCGCCGGGCACGTAGACACCAACGCGCCGCAGCGGGGCGACGCGCTGGCCCAGCCGGCCGCCCAGCGCTCCAGTCGTCCACGAGTGAACCGGCTGGAGGGCGTGGAAGGCGCGGATGCGGTCGGCGGCCAGTTGCAGGCTCTGGCGCAGGTCGGCTGGCAGCGCCGCCGCCGCGGCGCGGATGTCCTCCGCGGGCACGTCCAGCCGCGTCAGGGCGACGCCGTCGAGGCGCTGTGTCCAGTCGAAGAGGGCGGCGTCGCCGCGGGCACGCACGTCGGCCAGAATCCGGGCCACGGCCGCGGCGGGGGTCAACGCCTCGCCGAAGAGGGCGAGCATGCGCGCGCGCAATGGCGCGGTCAGTTCCGGGGCCAGTGCTCGCTCGCGGCGCAGAATCGTCTGTTGAGCCTCGTCTGTGGTGTAGATCGTGATCATGTTCGTTGTCGTTCCTGAGCCATTGTCAGCCACCAATGCCGCCATTGCCGCGCCGCGCCGGGGCGGGTCTCGGACCCGCCCCTACCAACCTGCCCCTACCTGCTCCACCATCGCTCTATACCGCTCCGGCTCTTCCTCGAAGATGTAGGCGCAAGGGACGACGACCACGCCACTGCCGCCGATGGCGCGTAGTTCGCCGACGGCCTCGAAAAGGCGCTCCTTGCGCACGACGATGTTGACGGCGTACCAGCCGCCCTCGGCGCGCAGGTGTTCGCGGGCCACAACCGGGGCGACGGTCGGCCCTTGCAGGCCGCCCAGCGTCGTCTGGGCGAACATGCGCCGGCCGATGGCCTCGGCCGACTCGCCGCGCACGTTGGCGGTGAGCAGGTAGGAGCCTTGCGCCCGCAGGTGGGCCTCGATGTATTCCAACAGGTGGCGGGCGGTGGCCAGCGCTTCCGGGCGACGGCGTAGCGCGGCGCGATTGGCGATGAGTACCGCCTCTGAGCGCAGGACGACGCCGCCCGCCAGCGGTCGCAGGTGGTTGTCGCGCAGGGTGATGCCCGACGAGACCAGGTCGCAGATCAGGTCGGCGTAGCCGATGGCCGGGGCGATCTCCAGCGTGCCCTCGACGGCGACGAGTTGATAAGGCGCGATGCCATGGCTGTCCAGGAACGCCGCCGTCAGGCGCGGGAACTTGGTGGCCACGCGCAGCGGCCGCCCGGCCGCGGCCAACTCAGCCGCCCAGCCGGGCAGCTCGGCCACGTCCCGCGGCGGCGCGTCCTCCGGCGCGGCCAGCTTCAGGGCGCACGGCCCGAAGCCCAGCGCTTCGTGGATGACCAGCACGGCGCTGTCCCCGTTCGCGCCGCGCTCGGCCAGCACGTCGTAGCCGCTGATGCCGAACTCGACGCTGCCCTGCTGGATGCTGGTAACGATGTCGCCCGGCCGCTGGAACATCACCGTCACGCCGGGCAGGGCCGGGATGGTGGCCGCATACTGGCGCGGGTTGGGCCGGAAGACTCTCAGCCCGCACGCTTCCAGGAATTCGATGGCCCCGTCTTGCAAGATGCCTTTGCTGGGCAGGGCCAGGCGGATATCCGTTCGTTCCATCGTTCGCTCCGGCAACAAAAAACCCTCCCCAGGGGTCTGAGGAGGGTGGTGACTCTGTTTCGTGGCGGCAGCCGGCAACCTCAACCCGGGGGGCGTGGAAGAAGCTCACCATGATGATGGCGCGCCGCGCCCGGGGAGCCAGAGGTGCCGACTGTTAACCGCAACATGGACGACAGTCTAGCATACCACCGGCAGCGCGTCAATTGCGGGCAGAAGAATGGCACGATCTAGGGGCCAGGGGCCAGGGGTTAGGGGCCAGGGGCTAGGGGCCAGGGGAAGAGCGTTCTTTCCCTGGAACCTGGCCCCTGGCCCCTGGAACCCAATCCCTAATCCCCAATCCCTAATCCCCAGCCACGCCCATGCTATAATCACGTCCGTGAAGAAAGCAGCTACCAACCCATTCACGCGCTTCCTCAGCCAGTGGACGGCCGACGACGATTTCGCCGCTTTCGTCGCCGGTTGGGATCGGTTGGAGCGCGTCGTCGTCGGCGTCTACCGGCAGAAGATGGACGCGACCGAAGCCCGGGCGGAGTACATCGCCGTCTGGCCTGGTCTGCGCCAGAGCTACCCGCGCTGGGAGGCGGCCCTGCGCCCCCACTGGCAGGCCACTCGCGCCGCCGGCGAGCGGACCCACAGCGACCCGTTCGCGCTGCTGCTGGCGCTCGACGGGCCGGCGGCCATCCCCGGTGACTGGCGGGCCATGCAGCACCTGCCCGCCGCCCGCGAGGCCATCAATCGCTATCTGCGCGGCCAGTCCGCGCCGGACAATGCCTGACGGAGGCCCTCATGCGATCACTGCGTTCGACCTTTTTCATCGGCTTCTTTATCGCCCTGCTCGTCGCCGCCATCGTCTGGTACTACCAGAAGAGCACCACAACCGAAGACGGCGCGCTCGACTTACTCGACCGCTACGCCGAATCGCAGCGCCGCGTAGAAGAGCTGGAGCAGGCTATGGCCGAAGCCAGGGGATAGGGATTAGGGGCTAGGGGCTAGGGGCTAGGGAAGAGCGCTTTTCCCTAGCCCCTAATCGCTAGCCCCTAGCCCCTAAAACCCCTCCACCTCCTGCGGCAGCCAGGTCACCCGCTCCCCCTCCACCAGCCAGACATCCGTGGCGAAGCGCTCGATGAAATAGCGGTCGTGGACGACAGCCAGGATCGTGCCGGGGAAGCCCGTCAGCGCTTCCTCAAAGCGCGCCCGCGAAGGAATGTCAAGGTGGTTGATCGGCTCGTCGAGGAGCAGGAAGGTGCTACCCGCGGCCACCAGCCTGGCCAGCGACAGGCGGCTGCGTTCGCCGAAGCTGAGCGCGGCAATCGGTCGCAGGGCGTCATCCCCCTCGAACAGGAAGTAGTGGAGGAACGACCGCGCCTCGGTCTCGGTCATGGCGGCGACGCCGAGGATCGTCGCCAGCGGCGTGGCATCCGGGTCGAGGTGCTCCTGCTCCTGGGACATGTAGCCCAACTGCACGCTGGCCCCCAGCCGCGCCCGCCCGGCCAGCGGCGGCACGCGCCCGGCAATGGTGCGCAGCAGCGTCGTCTTGCCCGCCCCGTTTGGCCCCGTCAACACGACGCGCTGCCCGGCGCGGATGGACAGGTTTAGCCCGGCCAGCAGCGGCCGGTCGTAGCCCACGGTTAGATCTTCCAGCGTCAGCACGTCGCGGCCGATATGGGCCTCGCTCAACGTGTCGAAGGCCAGCTTCATCTGCCAACTGCGCTCCGGCCGCTCGACGCGCTCGTCGGCGGCCACGTAGCGCTCCAGCTTCTTCTCGCGCGAGGCCGCCTTGCGGGCCACCTTCTTGGC